>JACMLR010000286.1 GCA_014379515.1 Chitinophagaceae bacterium | reverse complement strand
CTCAACACTGTCGAATTCGGTTCGGCCGAGGTACCGACCAGCTTCTTTTTTATCAATCAGCACTTTGAAGGTTTGACCAATACGTGCGGCATTCTTTTCGTAGCTGATTTCCTGTTGTACTTCCATAATGTCCTGCGCGCGTCGTTCTTTCTCTTCTGCAGGAACATCATCAACAAGATCATACGCGCTCGTTCCTTCTTCGTGGCTGTAGGTGAATATTCCAACCCGATCGAATCGCATCCGGCGAAGAAAATCTTTCAACTCTTCAACATCCTCAAGCGTTTCTCCTGGAAACCCGGTGATTAACGTTGTTCGGATACAAATGCCCGGAACGGCATCGCGTACTGATTGAACAAGCTGCTCGATATCTTCCCTGGTGATCTGTCGTTTCATGGCGAGCAACATATTGTTGGCAGCATGTTGCAAAGGAATATCGAGGTAATTACAGATGTTGGAACGTTCGCGCATTACATCCAATATTTCCATCGGGAATTTATGCGGATACGCATAGTGTAGCCGGATCCATTCCAGGCCTTTCACATCTGCGAGTTTGTGCAACAACTCGGGCAGCATTCTTTTTTTATAAAGATCCAATCCGTAATAAGTAAGTTCCTGTGCAATGAGCATAATTTCTTTCACTCCCCGCTTTACCAAACTCTCCGCTTCTTTTACCAGGTCATCGATCGACCGGCTAATATGTGCCCCGCGCATTAATGGTATGGCACAAAATGAACAGGTACGATTACAGCCTTCTGAGATCTTCAGATATGCGTAGTGCTGAGGCGTAGCCAGCATTCTTTCGCCCAATAATTCAGACTTATAGTCGACCTCGAATTTTTTGAGGATTAATGGCAATTCAAGCGTTCCAAACCACGCATCAACTTCTGGTATTTCAAGTTCAAGATCATTGCGGTAGCGCTGACTCAAACATCCGGTAACGTAAACTTTATCGAGCTTGCCCTTTTGCTTGAGCGAAACCTGGTCGAGTATGGTATTAATACTTTCCTCTTTCGCCTTCTCAATAAATCCACAGGTATTGACAATAACAATGTTGTGATCGATTTTCTCATTCTCATGTACCACGTCAATATCACTGGCCTGCAATTGACCGCTAAGGACTTCGCTATCGACCATATTTTTACTGCACCCGAGTGTGATGATATTGACCTTGTCTCTTTTTAATGTTCTCGCTTTCATTCGGCCGCAAAAGTACATTAAACAGCCCAGTAATAAAACCGGCAGAGCACGTTGATATTTTACCGATTTTTTGACATTCCTAAAAAAATGTATGTCGTATCTTATGGAATCACTGCCGGTAATCATCTCATTGTGTTTTGTTTACCGGATTAACCCTCGTCATCTAACATTTGCTTATGCGGTTACTGCTCGTCTGCCTTTTCTTTTTTATTGGTTCAGCTCTGTTTGGTCAGCGAAAGACTTCGCTTGGCACAAACAATTCTTTCCATAATGATAGTGTTCGAAACGAGTGCATGGAAAATGCCCATCGACTGCTCGATGAGGCATTCAAGCTAATGCAACGAAATTATTATCGAAAGGACGTCGTCAATTGGGATACGCTCAAGCTCGCCGCTACCACGAAGTTGAATAGTCGCGGCGTTTGCAATGACGCTTACGAAACCATTAATTGGTGCTTCCAGCAGATGAGGGAAAATCACAGTTTTATCATGCCCACATTGAAGGCAGCTGAATATAACAATGACCGACTGCAACTAACCTCTCCAACTGCTCTTTCGAAAATGGTTGGTTCGATGAGAAGTGGAATGATTAATGACAGCGTTGCATATCTTACAATACCCTGGGTGAGCACAACTGATGAAGAAGTTTGCAATATGATCGCCGATAGTATACAATCTGTAATTGAAACGCTGGATCGGAACAATGTCAAAAAATGGATTGTTGATATCAGAAAAAATACCGGTGGCAATTGCTGGCCGATGATTGCCGGTGCCGGTCCTCTACTGGGTGAAGGTATCTGTGGTTACTTCGTTCGCAACAATGAAAAAGTTTCTATTACATACAAGAACGGAATGGCAATGCAGGGAAAATATACAAGGTGTAAAGTAAGCCGCAAACCATACCAATTAAAGAACCCGAATTCCGAAATTGTAATTCTTACCGCGAATTCCACCGCCAGCTCCGGTGAAATTATTGCCCTGGCATTCAAAGGAAAATCAAACGTTCAGTTTGTAGGAGAAGCAACGGCAGGTTTTACAACTGCCAACGCAACCTATACATTATCCGATAATTCAATGCTGGTGTTAACTGTTTGTCAGGAAGCTGATCGCGATGGCAAAATTTATTCAGGTCGTTTGATTCCGGATATTCCAATTGCTTCAAACATATCGCAAGGAAAAGATGCAATCCTTGATGCTGCCGTTCAATCAGCTCCTAAAAAATAAGCTAGGCAATCGCCCTATTTTTACTTCATTGCGGTTTTGCAATCGACATCTTCGTTCCACAATTTTTTTCATAGTGAAAAATCGGGCGGATTAGTATTGCAGTTTTGTACAATTCTCTCGCTGTTTATTGCCAACTCCGGATGGGGGAACAATTACCTGGACATCTGGCATCATTCAATTAAATCTCACTGTTGGTTTTATGATTTTAATCTTTCTGTTGAACAGAGGATTGATGACTATTTTCTTTTGATTCGTAGTGTTGAAATCGAACAGGAACTGCATGCATGACTAATAATTTTAAGATCGGTAGGCGCCCCAAATCGCGGGATACGAAGTGTTTACACACTCCGAAATCAACATTGGCATAGTTTTTATATATCCACTTGAGAACAAAAAATCAAGTTTATGAACAAACTCGTGGCTATTTTAACCGTCCTTATCATTTGCACCGTCTCTGCGAATGCCCAACCCGAAGGCTCAAGTTATAAAACCGCAATCGGGGTAAAATTTTATCCGGGCGCAATTACACTCAAACACTTTACAAGAACGAACCGGGCGTTGGAAGGTTTGGCGTATTTCTGGGAGGATGGATTTCGTTTTACAGGTTTGTACGAAATCCATGGTGACATTAACGGTGCCCCTGGATTGAAATGGTATGTAGGACCAGGAGCTCACATCGGATTCTGGAGCGACAAATGGAAAGATCGTTGGCCGGACCGTGATAATAAAGTTGCGCTTGGAATAGATGGAGTACTCGGATTGGATTATAAAATTAAAGGAGCGCCTTTAAATCTTAGTATTGATTGGCAACCTTCGTTCAATCTTATAGGGTATTCCTATTTCGAGAGTGGTTGGGGTGGCTTCGCAATAAGATACACTTTTAAATAAATTATCCCTTTGTTATACAAAAAGTCCGAAGCAGTGTGCTTCGGACTTTTTACTTTATATTTCTCTACGGAGTTGATCAGCCTTTATTCAAATTAAACAAGCTGTCCACAAATTCGTGTTTATCGAAAACGAGCAAATCTTCCATCTTTTCTCCCATACCAATAAACTTAACAGGGATCTTAAATTGATTGGCAATTGCCAGTACAACTCCGCCTTTCGCTGTCCCATCAAGTTTGGTAATCGTCAGTGCAGTCACATCCGTTGTTGCAGTAAAATGCTTTGCCTGCTCCAATGCATTTTGGCCCGTCGAGCCGTCAAGCACAAGCATTACTTCATGCGGAGCTTCTGGGATATGTTTTTGGATGACGCGTTTTATCTTATTGAGTTCATCCATCAGGTGCGCTTTGTTGTGAAGGCGACCGGCGGTGTCAATGATTATAACGTCTGCATCACGGGCCACACCGCTTTGTACAGTGTCGAATGCCACTGACGCGGGATCAGCTCCCATTCCCTGGCTCACAATTGGCACTCCGACTCTTTGGCTCCATATGGTGAGTTGATCTACTGCTGCAGCTCTAAAGGTATCAGCCGCGCCAAGGATGACGGATTTACCTGCCTTTTTAAAATTGTATGCGAGTTTTCCGATAGTTGTGGTTTTACCTACGCCATTCACACCTACAACGAGTATTATGTAGGGTTTAGCGGGAAGGGGCGAATCAAAGGAATAGGAATTCGCTTCCGGTGCGTCTACCAATAACGATTCAATTTCCTTTTGAAGAATCTGGTTGAGTTCAGTTGTGTTTACATATTTATCTTTCGCAACACGCGCTTCGATGCGTTCGATAATTTTCACGGTAGTATCAATACCAACATCTGCACTCACTAAAGCGTCTTCAAGGCTATCAAGCACTTCTTCATCAACGGTGCTCTTTCCGGCAATTGCCTTTGTGATCTTTGATAAGAAACTGTCCTTTGTTTTTTGCAACCCCTGATCGAGCGTTTCTTTTTCCTTCTTTCCAAATAATTTCCCGAAAAAACTCATAGCCATTCAATTGAAAATCTAAAATACAAAAAGCTGTTCCCTTAAGAACAGCTTCTCATTAAGTATGTATAGTATTGGCTTATTTCTGAGCCAGGTAATCTTTGATCTTGTCTTTGTGAATGATGGCCTCTTTAAATGTATAGGCGCCTGACTTGGGGCTGCGTACGGCTTTGATCACTTTCGTCCAGTTTTTTGCTTCTGCTGCGGCTTTCTGGTCTTTAGTTTTGATCGCCGTTTTTGCTGCTTTTGCCATGATAGAAAATTTGAAAGTTTAGGAGGAACAGATCGCTGAAATTGTAAAAAAAACAAATCAACCAAACTGCGGACTCTTACGGTTTTATTATTTGATTTCTTTGTGAACAGTCACCTTCTTCAGGATGGCGTTGTATTTTTTCAACTCCAAACGTTCCGGGGTGTTCTTTTTATTTTTTTCGCTGATATAGCGGCTGGTGCCTGGTTTACCGCTGTTCTTGTGTTCAGTACATTCGAGAATCACCTGAACTCTGTTTCCTTTCTTTGCCATTTTTTAGCTTTTAAAAACTGTTTGTTATATTTTTTCGCCATTCGCTCTCAACTCTTTCACCACTGAATACAACCCTCTCTTGTTGATTGTGCGGATACCCTCGGTAGAAAGCTTTAATGTGATCCATTTGTCTTCCTCTGCAAGGAAAAAACGTTTGCTTTGCAGGTTCGGCAGAAAACGGCGTTTTGTCTTAATGTTTGAGTGCGACACCTTGTTACCTGTAATGGGAACTTTTCCTGTCACCTGACATACTCTTGACATGATTCAAAATGTTTAATTCCGAAAAATTTCGGGAGGCGAAGGTCGTAAAAACTATCTTATTAGCAAAGGAATAGCGAAAGTTTTTTGACAAAATTCCTAACAGGTGTGGATTACGGTCAAATTCAACAGTCCCGCTTCTGAAGCTTGTGAAGCCGCAAAAATAATAATTACTTAATTTCAAGTCCCTACCGACATCGCCAATTTTGGCAAAAATATCTTGTAAATGGCTGTAATGAAACGCAAAACGATTCCAAGGGACATAAGCTGGCTATCCTTCAACGGGCGGGTTTTACAAGAAGCGGCCGATTTAACCGTGCCACTCAAGGAGCGTCTCAAGTTCCTTGGCATCTTTTCAAATAACCTCGACGAGTTCTTTCGTGTCCGGGTGGCGACACTTCGGCGAATGCACGAATTTGGAAATAAGCTCAAAAACGTTCACCTCGAGCACGCTCCAGGCAAAATATTGGAGCAAATCCAGGATATCGTAATTGAACAACAGGAAGAATTCGGGAGGATCTGGCGCGGCATCCGCGAACAAATGGAGAAAGAAAACATCCGCATCATTACAGAAAAGCAATTGAATAAAGACCAACAAAAATTCGTACAAACGTTTTTTGAAGAAGAAGTCCGCTCAAATATCATCCCGCTGATGATCGAGAGTATTGCGGGTCTACCCTATTTGCGGGAAAAGTCAATTTTTCTCGCAGTTCGACTCTCGAAAAAAGATGCGTCGCTCAAACGTAAATTTTCAATCATTGAAGTTCCTTCGCAGGCGTTGGGACGATTTATCCAAGTTCCCTCAGCACCCGGCGAGCACACCATCATTTTACTGGAAGACGTGATCCGTTTTAATCTTCGCAACATCTTTTCCTATTTTGGTTACGATGTATACGCGTCATGGTTGTTTAAAGTAACAAGGGATGCTGAACTCGACCTGGATACCGATATCTCGACAACAATCATCCAGAAGATTCAAAAAGGACTTAAAAACCGGCGAAAAGGAAAACCAGTTCGGTTTCTATACGACCAGGAAATGGATGACGAATTACTGCGCTATATTTTGAAACGGCTCAACCTCACGCATAAAGACAATGTAATACCCGGAGCCAGGATTCACAACTTCAGGCACTTCATCGATTTCCCGGATGTATTTCAAAAAAAAGGGCAACGTAAAAAACCGTTCCCACACCCTCTTTTAAAAAATACGCTTCGCGTTACGGACGTCATTCTTGAAAAGGACATCCTGCTGAATTTTCCATATCACTCTTTTGCGTCTGTGATTGATTTGCTTCGCGAAGCCGCGATTGATCCGGATGTTCGCGCGATCAAGATTACTGCTTACAGGCTTGCAAGCAGTTCGAAAGTTGTAAATGCGCTCATCAATGCAGTTAGAAACGGAAAAGAAGTAACGGTGATGTTAGAATTAAGGGCACGATTCGACGAGGAGGCAAATCTCGATTGGAAAGAACGACTGGAAGAAGGAGGCGTTAAAGTACTCATCAGCCTTCCTGACGTTAAAGTCCATGCGAAAATTTGTCTCATTAAAAAACGTGTAAACAACCGAACCATTCATTACGGATTTGTGAGCACAGGAAATCTGAATGAACGAACTGCCTCAGTTTATGGTGACCATTGCCTGTTAACATCCGATCGATTCGTGATGGCCGACGTCAATCGGATCTTCACTTACCTGGAAAAATGGAGAGATGGAATGGAACCGATAAAAGCTTGTCGCACTATTTTGCTTTGTCCAACCACCCTTCGAAAAGAATTAAATAAACTCATCGCCCGCGAAATTCGTCATGCGCGGAAAGGCGAGGCCGCATCGATCATTCTCAAAATGAATTCACTGTCCGATGAGGATTTAATTGCAAGATTAACGGCAGCGGCGAAGGCCGGTGTCGAAATCAAACTCATCATTCGGGGGATTTTTTGCATGTTATCTGAAAACAAAAAATTCAAAACACCCGTAAAAGCAATCAGCATTGTGGATGAATACCTGGAGCATGCGCGCGTTTTCATCTTTCATAACAACGGAAAAGAAAAAGTGTACATTTCATCGGCAGACTGGATGGTGCGGAATTTGGATCACCGAATCGAGGCAACTTGCCCAATCCTGGACGAGGATATTAAGAAAGTGTTGAAAAATATTCTGCAAATACAACTATCGGACAATGTAAAAGCCAGAATTTTGGATAATGATCTGAGCAACGAGTATGTGCAGGAGAAACAAAAGAAAAAAATACGGTCGCAGTTAGAGATTTATCATTACCTGCACCAGAAAACGATTGATATATCGAAATTGATTCCCGCAGTTCCTCCCGAGCCTGTACCGTTCTAGTTTAAATTGTTTTTATGATGAGACTGGCAGCAATTGATATTGGGAGTAATGCAGCGCGACTACTTATTTCAGAAGTTGTTTTGATAGAAAATGGCAAAGCACAATTTCAAAAATTGAACCTTGTTCGTGTTCCGTTGAGATTGGGTTTTGACGTGTTTGAGAAACGGATGATAACGCCGGATCGCGTTGAGATGATCATGAACACCCTTAAAGCTTATCGGCTCCTGATCGATGCTTATGGAGTACCACTAAAACATGTAAAAGCTGTTGCTACCTCAGCAATGCGCGATGCTAAAAATGCGAATGAAATTATTGCAGCCGTAAAAAACGCAACGGATATAGAGATTGAAGTAATATCCGGTGATAACGAAGCTGCTCTTATTTACGAAAACCAT
>JACMLR010000285.1 GCA_014379515.1 Chitinophagaceae bacterium | reverse complement strand
TGGTCTCGGCAGGCTAAAAACAAATGGCGAGTATGAAATCATTAAACGAGATACAACGAAGCGGGAAAACACTATACCGAGTAATGAAATACATTCCATTGCAATCGATCGATCAGGCAATTTCATTATCTGTGCAAATGGTGGCTTTGCGTTTGTTGATCCGTTGAAGCGAACGTTCAAGACCTTTATCAATGATTCTGTATTGAAGTCGATTTCCCGCAATGCAACCTTTGGTGCGATGGAGGATACGGATTCCAACTGGTGGTTGGCTCAGTCGAATGGACTCTTTCACTACAATACCAGCACGAAAAAGCTTACGAAGATTCCAATCAGTGATTCGATCGAACAGCAGATACATACTGTTGCTGAAGATTCGTCGGGAAATATTTATGCTGGTGGCTTAAGTGGAATGATTATCATCTCCAAAAAATCGCTAAAACCAGTTGCTCATTTATTAAAGAAGGATGGATTGCCAAGCGACAACGTGATGGGATTGCTCTGTGATAAAAATGGCTCAATCTGGATTCTTGGTAATACTGGAGTAGCCAGGTACACGAATTCGACAAAAGAACTTCAAACGTTTGATGCACGAGATGGTGTAGTTCAGGGCAACCACAATCTTGCAAATATTTACATGGCAAGGGACGGTGCGGTATTTATTGGGAGCAGTGAAGGATTCAATCGCTTCAACCCAGACAGTATTAAAGTTGAGAAGAAATCGTTGCGCGTTTTTGTTACCACAATAGAATTACCAGGAGGCATTTCCGGTTTGCCAGAGTATCACAATGCAAATTTTGCGCATGATGAAAACAATGTTTCATTTTCTTTTCTCGCCGTTGATTTTCAATTGGGAGCTTCTATTCAGTATCGATACCAACTGGTCGGATTCGATACTTCGTTCGTATATCCCGGTAAAGAAAGGACAACACGCTACACAAATCTTCCTCCGGGAAAATACAGTTTCAAAGTCGAAGCTTCTGTAAATAATAAAGACTGGTACGCATCAACACAAGAAGTGTCGTTTATCATTGCACGTGCGTTTTGGAAAACCTGGTGGTTCCGTCTTTTACTTGGTTTGTTGATCGTGGGAATATTGTTCGCGTATTTTAAATTAAGGGTTGCACAAATCAACAAAGAAGCGAGGTTGCGAACCGATTATGAAATTAAGTTGAATGAATTGGAGAATAGTGCATTGCGAACCCAAATGAATCCGCATTTTATTTTCAATTCACTGAACACGATAAATTCATTTATCAATAGCAACGATCGGGTTCAGGCGAACCAGTATATCAGCAAGTTTTCGAGATTGGTAAGATTGATTTTAGATCACTCCAGGGAAAAAAAGATTGTATTGAAAGATGAGCTCGAAGTTGCTACTCTCTATATGCAACTAGAGCAAATTCGGTTCGAAAATAAATTTAGGTATGAGATCAACCTGGTCGATATCGATTCATGTATTACAGAGGTCCCGCCGCTTATTATTCAGCCGTTTGTTGAGAACTCAATTTTGCATGGCCTCCTTCCGCTTGATAGCGAAGGAGTATTAAAATTGCTTGTTACCAGGGAAGGAGATTCACTAAAATGTATAATTGAGGATAATGGAATTGGCCGCGAAGCCGCACGAGTAATCCGTAAAAAATCGGGGTATGATCGAAAATCTCATGGTATGGATATTACACTAAAGCGGATCAGCTTCTTCAATAAGGAATATGGAATGAACAGTGAAGTGTCGATCACAGACATTATCGATGAACACGGAAAGGTGAGAGGAACCAGGGTCGAGATTCCGCTTGTTTACCTGGAGACGTTCTAATCAATTTCTCATCTCGTCTAATTTTTTTTGCATGATGAACATTTCGTCACGCAAACGCGCAGCCTCCATAAAATCGAGATCGCGTGCTGCCTTCTCCATTTCTTTTTTAGTTCGATTAATTGCTTTTTCCAGCTGGGGAATTGTTTTGTAAACTTCCTGCTCATCGGCTGCTGCAGTTACCAACTCTTCATCATTGGCAATAGCATAAGGATTCGTTGGATCGAATCCTTTTATATCAAGTACCGATGTTTGTGCAAAAACCTGTTCTTTCGACTTAATAATTGTCCGGGGAGTAATTCCGTGTTCGATATTGTACGCGACTTGTTTTTCGCGGCGACGATCGGTTTCGTCAATCGTTTTTTGCATGCTGTCTGTCATCTTATCAGCATAAAAGATAACAAGGCCATCAACGTTTCTTGCTGCACGACCCGCCGTTTGTGTAAGTGATTTTTCATTGCGGAGAAATCCTTCCTTATCTGCATCCAAAATTGCAACAAGTGAAACTTCGGGTAAGTCCAATCCTTCGCGAAGCAGGTTCACTCCAACCAATACATCGATGTCACCGAGTCGAAGCTGGCGTAAAATTTCTACCCGTTCCAGGGTGTCTACTTCACTGTGGATGTATTTGCTTTTTATATTGATACGATGAAGATATTTGTCCATCTCTTCAGCCATCCGTTTCGTGAGTGTTGTAACCAATACGCGATCACCTTTGGTGATTCGTTGATCGATTGCATCAAGAAGGTCATCTATCTGGTTAACGGAAGGACGAATTTCAATTGGCGGATCCAGTAATCCAGTTGGACGAACAACTTGCTCTACCACTACGCCACCCGTTCTTTCGAGTTCAAAATGATCCGGCGTTGCCGATACAAAAATCGTTTGATTTAGTAATGCTTCAAACTCATGAAAATTCAATGGCCGGTTATCAAGTGCCGATGGCAATCTGAATCCATAATCTACAAGAATCAATTTGCGGCTTCTGTCACCACCATACATTCCACTAACCTGGGGGATTGTTTGATGGCTTTCATCAATCACACATAAAAAATCTTTCGGAAAGTAATCAAGCAGGCAGAACGGTCTTGTGCCAGGTGCGCGTCGATCAAAAAATCTTGAATAGTTTTCAACCCCATTACAATAGCCCAGTTCACGAATCATTTCAACATCATAGTTAACACGTTCACTCAGGCGTTGCGCTTCAATATATTTTCCCGTGCCTTTGAAATATTCAACCTGTGCATTGCACTCGTCCTGTATTTCGTACAGTACTTGTTGGAGTTGATCTTTTGGTGCGAGATAAAGATTCGCAGGAAAGACTGCAGCGTTATCATAAGTTGCAATCCGGCGATTGGTTTTTAAATCGAAACTTTCAATTTCTTCAATTTCATCTCCGAAAAAAGTAACACGATAGGCATAATCCACATAGGGCAGATTAATATCAACCGTATCACCTTTTACGCGAAAGCTACCGCGATTAAAATCTCCCTGCGTTCGGGAGTACAACGCATTCACAAGAGAGTGAAGAAAACCCTGCCTCGATATCGTTTGTTTTTTGTGAATGCGAATGATCCCGTTTTCGAACTCGGTCGGATTTCCCATTCCGTAAATACAACTGACAGAGGCAACAACAATTATATCACGGCGGCCACTCAATAATTCCGAAGTAGCAAAAAGCCTCAACTTGTCAAGCTCTTCGTTTATCGATAGATCCTTTTCGATATACGTGTCACTTACGGGCATGTATGCTTCCGGCTGATAATAATCGTAGTAGCTAACAAAGTATCCAACCGCGTTGTCAGGAAAAAATTGCTTGAACTCTCCATACAATTGCGCAACCAGTGTTTTGTTATGCGTTAAAACAAGTGTTGGCTTTTGTACATTTTGAATCACGTTCGCAATCGTGAACGTTTTTCCGCTTCCAGTTACACCAAGCAACGTTTGATATTTCTCACCATTCAATAAACCTTCGGTAAGTTGATCAATTGCCTGTGGTTGATCACCAGCAGGTAAATATGGTGATTGAATTCTAAAGGGCATATTCGGATAACAATTTTTTAGCCCAGTTTTTTTACTGAACTGTTAAGGTAAGTTGAAAACGTTTTGATTGCCTGTGCTGCTTTCTCGATCTGGTCCTGCGCTTCTTTCCAGTTGCGTTGTTCAATCGCTTCGCGGATACCGGGTAATGTTTTTACGCCATAGCCAGTATAATAACCTGGAGCATAAATACTGTGCCGATACCATCCTCGGCGCGGCAAACCATCTGCTAACAGTAATTGCTGTTCGGCCTGGTATAGCTTTTTATTTAGGGTTGCCTTATCAGCAGGCGTTAATGCAGGGTTTGAGATGAACTCGCTCAATGATTGCGCGCTCTTTTCTAAGTCGGATAATGAATTTTGAAGGGACGAAAAATTTAAGAACGGCACTTCTTCTTTTGCTGTGGGCGGGATATACTTTTCCAGTGGATCGGCGGCTTGTGTATAGCGGCCTTCTTTTATCAATTGATTGTCTATGGTTGTTGATTCCCGCGTTTGATCAAGCAGGGCAACAACTTCAGTGACATATCCGGCAATCGTTTTTTGTAAGGCACGATAATCGAAGGGGAGTATATCGGAATTTGAAATGCGCATTGTACTGCGACCTGCAGCCATCGATAAGGCAACCCCGTATTCAAACTTTGGATCTTTAAATCGTTTATAGTGGTCGTAAGAGTCATATATCGAATGGTACTCACCGCCGCTGCTCTCGCCACCAAATCCAATATTAAGCGAGGGTATCCCGAGATGCTGAAAAAATGGGGAGTAGTCCGAGCCGGCACCTAACGCAGCTAATGGATATGTTTTTCGCGCCAGCAATGTTTTTTTTGCTGCAGTCGTAGTTGCGGTTGTCATTGCGCGCGCACGTCCGCGATCAAGTATACTGATTTGTGTTTGTGGATCTGTAACATCTCTTGCAACCTCGGTTACAAATTGTTCTAATGCATGCGAGCCAGCAGCACCAAAAAATCCGCGCCCATTTCCGTCACTGTTGATATATACAACTGCTTTTTGTTCGAGTTCTTTTGCGTTATGTTCTACCCATTCGGTACTACCCAGCAATCCTGGTTCTTCGCCGTCCCAGCCACAATACACCAATGTGCGCTTTGGCTTCCAGCCTTGTTTGACCAGTTCACTGATCGCGCGCGCTTCTTCCATTAACGAAGCCATCCCGCTCACAGGATCACTTGCCCCATTCACCCATGCATCGTGATGATTCCCGCGAATCACCCACTCATCCGGCAATTCAGTTCCCTTTAGTTTAGCAACCACATTGTAAAGCGGTTTGATGTCCCAATTGAAAGATAGTTTCAGATGAACAGTTGCTGATGATGGACCGACGTGATATGTCATTGGCAATCCACCAGCCCAACCATCAGGAACTACAGGTCCGGTGAGCGATCGTAAAAGCGGTTCTGCGTCGCCGTAGCCAATCGGTATTACGGGAATTTTCAAAAGATTGGTGGCCTGATCTCTTTCTAATGTTTTTGCATCTGCTGTATGGCCGTAGCCTGGAGTTAAAGGATCACCCGGATATACCGGCATGTCCAATACTGAACCACGCTGCACCCCATATTTGTTTTTGAATGCGCCGGTTGGGTAGACATCGCCTTGTACGTATCCATCTTCAGCAGGATCAGAATAAATGATGCAACCAATCGCACCGTTTTCCTGGGCAACCTTTGGTTTTATTCCACGCCATGAACGGCCATATTTTGCGATGACGATTTTACCTTTTACGTCAATTCCCAACCGACGAAGTGTTTCATAATCTTCCGGTAAACCATAGTTGACAAATATGAGCTGACCTGTTACATCGCCATCGGCACTCCAGCAATTATAAGTTGGTAGTTGATCTTTCTGGTTAGATGTAGCATCTTCTTTCAATGCCGGCTCAGCAAGGGATGCTTTAAAACGGACTGGTGTATTCAGTTCGAGTAACCGTTCTTTCGGTGTGCTAAATAAAGAGTAGAGCACTTCAATTTTAGAATCATAACCGTATTTAGCAAAGTATTGTTGAATATATTCTGCAACTGCTTTGCTACCGGGAGACCCAATATGGTGAGGCCTGGCAGCCATATCTTTTATTAGTTTATCGATGTTCGCCGGATTTAACTGTTTATCGAACTTTTCTTCCCATGATAATTGATCTGCCGCAGTTGTACCGGGAAATCCGCCAATTGCTTTTGATTGGCTATAACTGTTGGCAGTCAAAAAGCAAAGAAGCATCCAAAGAATCGATTGTTTCATTTTATTGACATTAGGTTGATGGTATTGAAGTAGAGGGGACGATAAAATTAATGCACAGTCATGATAATTGAACAGCAATCCGTTCAATTCCTGATCTTTAAAACAAGCGGCACTTTACTGAACTCTTCGTTTGAGGTATTCGCTGTAGTCAGGAATTTGGGCTTCATAGACTTCATGCATTAGCGGAGAGGTGAGCATAAAATCGGCTGTTGCGCGATCGCAAGCTGTAGGAATATTCCAGGCAATTGCCAGTCGAAGCAGGGCCTTTACATCGCTGTCGTGTGGTTGCGCTTCCATCGGATCCCAAAAAAATATAAGAACATCGATATCACCCGTTGCGATCATTGCCCCGATCTGTTGATCCCCACCTAGCGGGCCACTCAATACTTTTTTTACGGGTCGGTCAAGTTTATCCTCCAGCAATTTTCCTGTAGTGCCCGTAGCAACGAGTTCATGCCGGGACAATGCAGTCTTGTTGTATTCTGCCCAATCGATCAGGTCTAGCTTTTTGCGATCGTGAGCTACGAGTGCGATCCTTTTTCGGTTATTGAGCTTTCTGGTTTTACCCATTTACTTTATGATT
>JACMLR010000284.1 GCA_014379515.1 Chitinophagaceae bacterium | reverse complement strand
TGCTGCGCAAGTTGTTACACCATTCACTGTTTGTTCAATGGTATAAAAACCAGCGTCATCAATACTATTAATCGGAAAATTAATGCTGACTGCTCCTCCATCCCCCGCAATAGGACCTCTTTTTACCTTACCGTCTTTAAACCAATTATAAGTAGCACCGAGGGATGTTTGAGTTCCCACAGCTGCTTCGGCTGTAGGACAAATATTCACCACAAATGCGGGTGAGCAGGTAACCTGCCCAAGCATGTGTTGTGAACAGCAAACAAAAACAAGTACAAAAGAAATTGCTTTTGCAATTTGGGTGATTCGAGGTAAAAATAGAGTCATAGTTAAAGCTTTAATCATCCAATGAAACAAGCATGCGCAGCTCAATTGCACACGAATGGGAATGATATACGTTGATAATGCATCCAATCATTCACTAGACTGATTGGATTTGGTTGGCTTTAAAAAGTATCGGGATTTAGGGGGTTTGCGAAGGGGAATAAATCTAGCTTTTCCCACAGGTTATTCCAAATAAATACAATGTGTTTTAGAAATTATGTGACCAATACCCATGCGGCCCATTTAGAGGGTTCTGATCGATACTTATTTTTCATTCTTCGTTGCGCCGCGTCGAAGGCATCCAGGAATGAGTATCTCTGAAGTATGAATCCGTAAAAGGTTCGCATGAACTCTGCAGATTCACGATCAGGAACTTCCCAAAGACTCATTAATAAGTAAGGCACTCCCGCCATTTTGAATGCGCGCTGAAGTCCAAATACGCCCTCACTTCCTCTAACTTCCCCGAGTGCGCTTTCACAGGCGGACAACACAACCATTTTCGTGTTTGGTAAAAACATTCCGCTAATTTCAAACGCAAGCAATATGCCGTCATCAACATTTCCAGTTGATCGTCCATTCCATCCCTGTTCTGCGTTGGCAAACGCGAGTCCACTCCTCATTAACGGATCTTCTGCATGCGATAATTTCCGTGATTGTGTTTCGGCTTGTGATGCCGCTGCACTCGTGTCGGGAGTGATATAGAATCCATGTGTTGCGATATGTAAAATACCCGGTGACTCATTTCCATTCAACTTTTTAAGAGCCGATTCAGTTCCATCAGATCTACTATACAAATCCGTTTGCATCCCGGCAGCCACGAAGCGCTTAGTTATTTCCGTTACCTCGGCTTGTGATCCGCTAAGGAAAGGGAATACAGCAGCACTTCGATTCAATGTATCGTCCGAATAATGGATTCCTCCAAAAATTGACAACTTACTTTTCTGTGATAATGAAGTTTTGGAAACATCTTTTTTCAAGAGTTCTGTTGAGGAACTTAGATGAATAAGTTTGAACCGATCGCTTAATAATAGATTGTTTCCGACAGGGATCGCAGCAAATGACAATTGATGAAGGGTTCCTGCAGGAGTAAGATAAATTGTCTTTACCCCTTTCAACTGTTTTTCTAAAGGCTTCCAAACAAGATCGTAAATACGCTGTCCATATTTCCGTTCGGCGCCCAGCTTGATTCCTCTTGTGTACAGATTATCGATAACCGCGTGGATAGCTGTTTTGTCTGCAAGCCTAATACTATCGATTTGCCGTTGTTCAAAGAGCCGAATGATAACAGGATTTTTTAATTCTTTTTTTACCAACAGGGCTAAATAAATCAAACTATCCGTCCACGACTGTCCATCGAAGTAGTTGAATTGAACAAACTCAATTGCACATTCACCGGGAAGTAATGCCGCCTGAACCGAACGCCAGTCGGGCATTTTTTCTTGCTGTCGCCGAAATGCAGACGACGTTCTTGATAAAATAGTTTCGATCGAATCAACTTTTTCTTCCAACTCTTTTAATACTGACTCATCGAAATTGCTTCCTTCCACATAGATGTTTGCGATTGATCTTTTGGTGTCGATCCATGAATCATAATTCTTCTTCTGCGTTTCAGATCCCTGGTAGATTACCTCCATTTGTTGTGCGGTCGAAGAAAGAACAAGGCTTTTTGTGAGAAGTAACACATCGAATGCATCACCGGCATATGAAGGGTTGCGATAATAAAACGAAAGGTTTTCATCTGCCGAGTTTCCTACATTACTTATGTACGCTGCCTTCTCTCTTTCATTTGTAAACCGAAAGATCTTATTGATCTGGTTATATTGATCTTTAAATGCATCATTGTACATCTTGCGCGCAACCACCGGTTTGTTGATGTTCCAGTTCAGTTCTGCAAGCAGCATGGTATTTTTAACATGATAGGGGTGAGCCCTTCCGACTGTAGCGCTCCAGATTTTACCAGCTTCTACCAGGTACTTTTCTGCGAGCGAATATTTTTTCATTTGTAAGTATAGCGACCCCAACCCGTTTTTATTAACCGCATTCGTAGCATCCATTGAATCCAGCGTCTGCTCCCAAATTTGTTTAGCCTGAAGAAACAACGATTCTGCCTCGGACAAACGATTCATAGCAGCGTACAGATTAGCAAGGTTGTTACAACTTTGAGCATAGCGATCGCTTTCGTTACCCCAGATGCTGTCACGAATCGATTTCGCATCCTGGTAAAAAGCTTCAGCAGTGGAGAACCTACCCATATAATAATGTAGGTCACCGAGGCTATTGACAACATCTGAGTACGCGGGCTCTTCCCGTGGACGCATTCCAAATCGTATATTTTTTGAAAGAAGATAAAACCCTTCCGCCTTTTCGTACTGACCCATATCCCTGTAAATATTCCCAAGGTTTGTGCAGGTGATTGCATACAAACGACTTTGCTTTTCCGGCTTCACTTTCTCGCGGATGCGGAGTGCTTCCAACGCAAGCGATTCTGCTTTTTCATACTCACCTCCGTTCCAATACGCATTTGCGAGATTATTACAACTTTGTGCATAGTCAACATGTTCGTTACCGAGCAGCTTTAGGCGAATTGACTTTGCTCGAAGGTGGTAAATAGCAGCTTCTTTATGTTGTCCTGCGGATGCATAAAAAACTCCAAGATTGTTGCATCCGCTTGCAAACTCAACGCTTTCGGTGCCAAACAAACTATCGCGCAGCTGAAGGCTTTCCGTGAAGAAAGGTTCTGCACGCATTAAATTAACAGGCAGGTATTGTTGGCCGAGTTGATCGCAAATCGAGATGAACGTCATGTTCGTTTTACCAGCACTTGACGCGACTTGCTTATATACATTTAAATAGAATGGAATGATTTGATCGGCCGATCCTGAAGATCGCATCGACTCCCCAATCTTTCTACAGTATTGAAGAAATGTGTTGGTTGAAATCGAATCTGCCGGAAGTGCTTCCTTCGCGAGTAGATGATATCGAAGGGCTTCTTTCGGGTTGTCGTCAGCAGAGTTACTTGCAGAATCTGAATAACGCATCCAAAGTTGCGCGTTGAGTCCGGTACCAAGACCAGCAAATAGTAATAATAGTATGGCACTTTTTGTACTCATCGCAGATTAAGGCTTGCTTTTCGTTTTTAGCGCTCCTTTGGCTTTGCTCTCGATGGCGTCCATTATCTGGTTGCTATTGTCCATAATTATCTTTGTAATAAACTTGTCTTTGGAGGTTTCCGTAACCTTAACGTTGATCGAGTATGCACCCTGGCTATAGCACCGCTCGGGAAGATTGTTCGCAGCGAGATAGTATCCAAATGAACGTGGGACAATAAAGCTTCTGCCATCGACCGGTTTATTTTTCAGGTTCTCATAGTAAGGTTTGTATTTGGGATCATTGCGATCAAGGGGCGCATCGCGAAGTAGCAAGTAAAATTTTCCAAGGTTAATGTTATCGAACAACTGCCCATTTTCATTTACATAAGAAGTATTGAATGCTATTTCGATATCAAGGTTGATTGCATTCTTTTGCGCCTTTGTAATCTTTGCTTTTGTATAATCAAGATCAATTTCTTTCACACGAAGTCGAAAGACTGAATTGTTGATGATTTCGCTGGGTCTCGCTGTATCCAGTGCAAACTGCGCATACAGTGCAGTATCGAGAACGCCTTTCTTATTGATAAATGTGCGTACAAGAGTAAACCCGTTGAATTGCATCCCGGCCGGATCGAAGGGGCTTTCAGTTGAAAGCTGATCGTAAAAAACGAGATCAGTCAATGCGAAACTGTAGTTCGCAGTATATTTTTTTCGATCTTTTGCTATCAGCATTTTGATTCCATCCGTTGCAAGAGAAACGGCACCACCCATGAGTGGACCAAGAATAACACCTCTTGAATTGTCCGCCCGATCTGCAAAACTGGGAATCTGTTGAGGCTGCAACGCCGCGTAGTTAATGACGTTCTCTTTCTCAACTACTTTCATTTTCGCACTTTCTTTCTTAACAGCATAGCTAAACTGAGTAGCCTTACAGGAAACGAGAAATAAAATCGAACCGAAGACAGAAATCAAAATTGTTTTCATAATTGCCGGGAAGTTATTGTTTAGATGGTTGGGTGTTCGGGATTTTTGTCAAATCATCAACGGGTTTTCGATAGCGTTTGTTATTAGGTTCAAGGTCAAGAGCTTCAGTATACATTAGCAAAGCCTCACCATAAAATCGCTGTTGCTCGAGATAGAACCCCTTTAAAAAATTTTTCTCGGCAGCATCTGTAAAGGCGTTAGTCGCTATTTCAGCGTCCCTTATAATGTTGTTATAGATTTCAAGTTCTGTAAAACTTAAAAAGTTTCTGCTACAATGTTCCTGGTCGTCTACGAGTATCGACCAATACACTTCACTACGGCCCAATGAATACTTTTTGAGTGTATCCACTGAAATGAAGTTTTTTGTGACTGAAAGCGTGGCAAGTATGCTACCGCCACTCTCGTCTTCATATATATTAATAGTAAGACGATCTCGAGCCAGTTGTGTTTTCCAGGAAATTTCCAGTGGAGCGTTCAGGTAACGAATGGTATCCGGAGATATCGAAAAATTGATGCCTGGACATCCGCGAATGGCTCCACCAATATTGTTCATATAGCGTCGGCGATCATTTTCCGGTGCTGAAGGATGATGCCTGAGCTCATTCCAAACAAAACGAAAATAGGAGGCAGTAATAGAAGGCTGTTGTTTAATACACGAAAGCGAGACGGTATCGAGTCTCACTTCCGGATTTGAAAAAAACATTGGTATATAATTCGCGCAAAGCACGCCAACCGATGCGGCCTTATCAAGTCTTAATAAGGCTGTCTTACTCAGTATTTGGCCAACCCGAAGTGGTTGACTTCTCGCATTGACCGTGACAGTTGCTTTCCCTTTTAACTGATAGACAAGAAAATTGTCTTGTGCAACCATGTTGAAAAAGCAACCAAGGAAAGTGGTTATTAGAAATGCCGTCCTCATTAATGGTTTGATTTATTAAAGATCGTTTGATACCTAAATTTCTTGTGCAACCAAAGCGCCAACGCTTCATAAAAGTAAAGGACATCGACAGCCAGGATAATTGACACCACCAGGATCGAAAAGCTTGCAGACAAATGCAAGTACTCCCGGATAATGATACCTAGATAAACAAACAGAATTGTTAGTGTTAATTGGATGCACTTCATAATTAAGTGATACCATAAATGATGTTCCAGGAAAAACTTAATCGTGTAGGCCATGAAAATCCACGTGAATAAAAGCGCAATTAAAACGTTTAGCCAGGTTGGAATCTTATTTATGTACGATCCTTCCAGGATCATTGAAATAATATTGGCGTGAATGACAACTCCGTTCATGTCCGGTATTGACTTTCCCATGAATTGCGGATTCAGAGGAGTAAAGTGCCTGTCTTCAATATCGTTGGCGCCACCGATATACCCGATAAGCACGATTTTATTATGTAGTAATGACGAAACATTTTGATTGTTGGCCATTGCTGCAAGATCCAATGTAATATATTGGGTTGATTGTCGCGTATAGTTGATTAACTCGGCGGTATGGGAGCGTGCCTTCAATTCAGCAAAAGCGGATGAGTCCGCAAATTTGATAATTGCGCCAGGGAAACTTTGGGCGATGGTATCCTTCCAGGCCTCGAACGGTGAAAAGTGTCGAATGACCCCTTTGCGTTCCCCAATGAAATTGATATACCCGGAAGCAGTAGCATATGGGGTCAAAAAGCCAGAGACGATTGGTCCTCCATCCGTAAACCTGATGTCGTGAGCAAGCACAGTATTTGGGAGGTCAGCAATAGATGCCTTTAGTAAAGAATCAACGCTGGGATCTTTTGGATCTAAAAACAACAGATCGATGCCAACTACTTTTGGATGATGGCCTTTCAAGGTTACAAGCAAATTCGCGATCGACGCGCGATCTGAATTGCCAACATTGATAATAACGATATTGCTATCTACCTGGCCCGTGTTTTTTTCACTCCGATCGAATGAAAGATCGTTATAGCTTATGTCGGTGAGCGCGATACGAATCGGGTCAAGGACATGGGTGTTTAATGGTATAAGTGAGAACAATCCCATCACTATAAAGACAGCAATCGTTGCAAAAACAGTATCCTTCTTAAATAAATACTTCATCGGTTTATTCGTTCGGGGTTGAGGCTAATGTCTTGACTGGACTGACATTTTTAAAAGTGACCAGTTGTTTCCTGTTTTTTTCAATCCACGCGACTCGCCTTCATTTCCCAGGTTTAGTAATTCAGCAATAGGATTTGAAGGACTGGAAGTAAACATGTTTCGGGTTCCTTCCTGGTTTAGTAGGATCGCGTAGTTTTGAATCGGTTCGTCACAGGCTATCAAAAAATAAGTATCGGTTCCAACCGGTTCTGCTATCGTGAAAGTCCGCAATAATACGTCCTGTTCGATAGATCTTCCTTTATAGCGGGGCATTTTATTTTCAACATTCCCGGTTTCCGGGTCCGGGTAAATCAACGTGATCGTCCCGTTTCTGTCAAGCGAAAAGGAATATATATATTTTGCTGGGATGCTTAGGTTTTTTGCATTGGCATTTAAAACGAGGTGTAGACCAGCCTCGTCGTTCAGCTGGGCGAAAGCTGAATCAAGTCTTTTCCCATTTTTTACGTTTCTCAATTCCAGGTGAAAGGGAAACTGTTTGCTATCAATCGGTCCGGCTAGTGTTAGCCAGCCTTTTATTTTTGCAAGCTTCCGCACTTGTAATACGAGCGAGTTTGAAAATTCTTCCAGTTTCGTTTCATTAAGAAGCTTGATTGCTTTGGTGATGGTTGGCATTGATGACAGACTATCGGTTGCGTTCGCATCAACCCTTAAAAAACTATAGGCAAGCTGCTGTTGTTTGTCGATCAATCCCAATAAAACATAGTCGGCGTCATGTGGTCGGTCAACAATAGCTATTCCTGTCTTGGTTTGTAATTGAATGCTAAGGTGTTCATTTGCGGAACTCGGTAACGGGACGTTGACGGATACGGATCTCCGGCCAATTGCTTTCAGAATGGAGGCGGGATTGTACCCTTTAATTTCCATCTGACCTTTGTTATCTATAAGTATACAACCTGATTTTGTGAACCTAATGAAGACATCAGCGTCTTGTTTTTCAGGATTGTTGACCCATTGATTTCCCAGCGATTTGCGCAATTGAGCAAGCATATCAAGAAGCTTTGAGCGGTCCGCAAAACTGAAGTCTGTTGTTCCAGTATAAATTTTTAAACGTATCGGTCCTGATGAAACCCAGTTAACTATTTCAAATAATTCACCTCCCTTAAGTTTCGAGCCATCACCTTTTATAACTGTTGCAATGGCTTTGGTGAGCGAGAGTACCGTATCAACTCTTAGCAGGATCGAATCCGGCGCGGCACTGAGCAGTTCATTATTTTTCTGGATTCCATTAGCAAAGCCGGCTTGCAATTCGACTCGATTTCGACTGATCAGCGTTAAGGGAATCAGCAATTTCTCGCTTTCTGCATCCTTGTTTGTACCGAATAGCGGCTGTTGTTGCCTGGATAAACTTCCCGCAATAACGGGTTCCTGACGTTTGCCGTTCATTTTAAGTATAGCTCTCGTACTGGTAAAGATGTTTGCAGCGGAAGTTTGAATGGAATGAGAGTTTATGGCCTTCAGTAATGCTGAAGTAAATGAGCCATGACTTATATTGTTTTCATCGACCTGCTCAACAGCGAATTCATTGTCCTGCGCGGCAGATAGTATTATGAAGTTTTCTCCGGAGCGCTTCTCTGGCGCGGATACGATCGATTTGTCCATGCGATCATCCATTGCAATCGCAACAGATCTGGATCGTGATCGATTAAAATTATTGGCACGTGAAAGTGACCCGGCGTGGCAACAATCAAATATTACCGTCAGTTTCACTTTCTTATCAATGAAACGATTGAAAATTTTGTTTAGTTCCTTATCGGTAATATCCATTCCATCTCGTTTCCAGGCATCAGCGGGTACGATGGTCTCATCTTTCTGATCCTGTTCTGCAGACAATGAATTTTTTACCTGGCTGCCATGTCCTGCATAAAAGAATACTGCGATGTCGTTGGTATCACTATTGCTGAGAAGGTTTTCAAGGCCGATAAATAAACTATCGCGGGTTGCATTCCGATCAAAGACGTAATAGATGTTGGAAACCGGGAAATGAAATCTGTTTGTCAATACAGTAGCAAAAGCTGTGGCATCATTTCGCGCACCCTCGAGATCAGCAAATAGCAACCGATTATCCAGGGGTATGGATGTATTTGCGGGCGGGGAATAAGAATTGATACCAACCACAAAGGCTCGCTTTGTTTGCGAATGCACCGTACTGCATACTATGATAAGAACCAATAACGCAATGAATTTTTGCATCAGACGGGTTGGGGGTTGTTTAAATGTATCAAAAAGCTTTCAAAGGGAAGGTAGGGAAACGACGGATTTTCTACTGACGCGTAAAATTGTCCGATGGATGCATGGTTGATGATCGTGATTGGGTTATTGCATTATTAGCAATGATTCGTTTTTTGAATGAACAGAGGTCGATTCCGCGATTGCATCGATCAATCATTAAAAATGAATTGGTCAATTCGAATAGTGATAAGGGTTCGATCATTGCATCGTTCTTCGCTATTCACATTTATAACTTATAATGGTTGATAAAAAATCAATGCATCGAAGTGTTTAGATTCATTATCTATATATCTTTAAAGTTATACATCCATTAACATTCTACTAAATGTCTGCTACTAACTCAATCACCACCGAAAAACAGGTCGTTTTACGTGTTGCCTTTGCAGAAGTATTGCGCAACATCACTACCGGCCAACAACAATTAAGTTCTTTACAATCTTATCTTCCTGGAGATGTTTTGTGTTCTTTCCATGCAGGTGAAATTGTATCCACTCCAACGTACTTAACTGTACAAACGGGGACCGACAGGCACATCACCCTTCGCCCGGAATTCCTTCAGTACATCAATCACAGTTGTGATCCGAATGTTTTCTTCGATACTACAACATTGCAACTGATGTGTTTGAAACCAATTGGCGAAGGTGAAGAGTTTACCTTTTTTTATCCGTCGACGGAATGGGAAATGGCGCAACCCTTCGTTTGCCAATGTCAATCACCACAATGCCTTCAGTTGATCCAGGGAGCAAGTTACCTGTCGCCTGAAACATTGGACAAATACCGGTTAACAGATTTCATTCATCAACAGCTTCGCCGGAAAGCAGAACCCGAAAGAGCCTGATTTCATGAGCCTGCCTGCCATAGAGGATTTTGATAGATACAAAATGTGGGTACTAGTACCACACCTGGAAACCGACGACCCAAATCTGCAGTATTATTACGATTTCTCACAAAGCCTTAAAGAGTATACACGTGTTTTTGATGAACTGAATGCTGAATGGCAGTGGCAACCTGTAACGATGGACACCATCGGCAAAACGATTCTGGACATTAAAAAACAAACGAATGGACATCTGCCGCTCGTTATCAATTTATGTGATGGTGATGAAATAAACGGAACTCCCGGCATATCCGTTATTCATGAGTTGGAGAAACAACATGTTCCTTATACTGGCTCCGATGCGTTCTTTTATAATATAACAACATCAAAGTTTCCGATGAAGGAGGCTTTTGATAAGGCCGGGGTTCCCACGCCGCGTTGGGCAGTAATTGATGGTGATGAATCCCGTATCAAAGCGATTTGTGATGAACTCGGAACTCCTATTATTATAAAGCCGGCAATATCCGGAGGAAGTATGGGCGTATCGATTAAGAACGTTGTTGGATCGGAAGAAGAACTGGTTAAGCGGGTTAACGAACTAAACAACGGTTATCGCGGTTGGCAACTTACAACTGGTGGCTTACTCGCCGAAGAATTTATTACCGGGCCGGAGTATACGTCATTGATTGTAGGTTCATCAGATGACCCAACAACCTGCGTTGTTTATGAGCCGGTTGAACGTGTATTTCATAAATCATTGCCCGACAACGAAAAATTTTTATCGTTTGATCGCCTTTGGGAAATCTATGAAGATGAAACTCCAATGCCAAACAATGAAAATTTCTATGAATATATCCCGGTACCGGAACCACTAGCAACAGCAATAAAAGAGATAAGTCTTAAAGCTTATTGCTCAGTTGGTGGAAAAGGATATGGTCGATTGGATATTAGAATGGATCAACGAACAAAGAAATTATATGTACTCGAAGTGAATGCGCAATGTGGTTTGAGTGAAGATGAAGACTACACTTCTATCGGTGCAATACTACGCGTATCGAATAAGTCGTTTACGCAATTAGTATCTGACATTATTAAAGACGGTTTAAACAAAAGAATAGTTTAATTAATACCATTAAACTATTACATTTGATTTATACGTATTAACCCATTATTTCATCACGAATTCTCTTTATGAAAGTTTGTGTACTTCAGCCCGATTATTCAACAACAGGTGTTGATTACAAAAATTACGATCCCCCGAGAGACCTTACTCCATTTCTTCCGGACGCAACGGTCGACCACGTATTCCTGAATAAGCTTACAACGTACCGACAGTTGAAAGACCTTGGTAAAAAAGGTTACGACATTTTTGTAAACCTTTGCGAAGGTTACCTGGAATGGGAAGTGCCATCTATTGATGTGATTCATAGTTTCGAATCACTAAACCTTCCACATACCGGACCATCATCAAAGCTTTATGATCCTACCAAGGAGCTGATGAAGTATGTCGCCTACTGTGAGGGAGTTCCAACGCCTCAGTTTGTGTTAATTGAATCGATCGAAGATGCTGAACTTGCATGTAAACATCTTTCATTCCCACTATTTGTAAAACCAGCGAAAGCCGGGGATAGCCTCGGAGTTGATGAACAATCACTCGTTAATACTAAAGTAGAATTACTTGACAAGATAGAAGCCATACTTGAAGAATACGGACCATTATTGGTTGAAGAATATATCGCCGGTCGCGAATTCACAGTGCTCGTCGCCGCTAATGCAGATGCTGAAAAATCATGTACAACATTTAAACCTGTTGAATACATTTTCCCGGAGGGCCGGGCTTTCAAAACGTATGCATTAAAAACGTCTGAGCTGCATCCGGATTGTAACCATCCTTGCAAAGACAAAAAGCTGGAGAGACAATTACGCAAAGCTGCGGAACGAATCTTTCGTGGCTTCGGTGGCGTCGGTTATGCCCGGTTGGACTTTCGCGTTAATGAAAAAGGCAAACTATTTTTCCTGGAGATCAATTTTACATGCTCCGTTTTTTATAAGGATGGTTATGAAGGCTCCGCAGATTTCATCCTGAAATATGATGAGATGGGACAGGAAGGTTTTCTTAAACATATCATCGCTGAAGGAATCGCTCGCCATAAGCAAAAACAGAAAAAGTTTGTTGTGCGAGGAAACTCGATTGCCGGTTACGGTATTTATGCTCGCCAGGAAATTAAGAAAGGTGAACTTGTTTTCGCCGGTGAAGAACGGTCACAGCGACTTGCAACAAGGCGCTTTGTTGAGCAAACCTGGAATGAAGATGAGAAAGAGATCTTTCGCCGTTATGCTTACCCGGTAAGCAATGAAGTTTTTCTATTGTGGGATGATGACCCATCTGGATGGGCGCCTCAAAATCATAGCTGCAAACCAAACACCGTTTGCCAGGGCCTCAATGTTGTAGCTCTTCGAAGCATTCGAAAAAATGAAGAGCTCACATTGGATTATGCAGTCTTTCTTGACGAACACATGGAATCTTTTGTGTGTCGATGTGGGGCTGACAATTGCCGCGGCCTTATCTCCGGAACAACGGCGAACTCCGTTACGGAGCGCGAGAAAAAAGCCCGTATGCTGAAGTAATCATTCGTCTCTTCCTTTCACCAGTAATAACCACCCGTTCTGCAGGGGGAGATAACCATATTCATAACAGAAATGGTACGTATTTCCTTTGTGATTGACGTACGTATGAGTGTGATAGGAAAATAAGTATCCCTTAAGTTCCAACTTCTCGCGATTGATCAGCGCTTTTTGAGTATCAGGTGGAATGAGCGATTGAAGAATCTGCCGGTTTTTCAACAAGCGATTATTAATGTTGCGAATGGTGTTGGGAACGGTTGATTTGCGAGAATTGTTGAAGGCATTGCGACATTGATCGTCGCAGAATTTTTTATCGGCGCGTCCGCGAATAGAACGGCTGCAATGAAGGCATACTTTGATTTGATTTTCCACCAACCCGAAATTATAAACCGGGCGAATCTCCTCAAACGTTTATATCCGATTACAAACGGTTAATTCCCGGCTTCTCATCCTTTCATCCTCATCTTTGCATTGTCGTCTATCAAACATCATTTAAACACATTCGGCTTTCAACGGTGGTGCATGAGCTGGAATAAAAAGTAAGTGGTATGTATACATTGAAAAACAAAGTGCAATTGATTGGAAATTTGGGTATGGATCCTGATGTCCGCACAACGGGGTCTGGAAAGAAATGGGCGCGATTAAATATGGCGACGAGTGATAATTACCGGAATGCAAAGGGGGATAAGGTTACGGAAACCCAATGGCATACCATTGTTGCCTGGGGGAAGAATGCCGAGCTCGCAGAAAAATACTTACTGAAAGGGAGTAACCTCGCGGTCGAGGGGAAATTGGTGAGTCGCGCTTTTACCGATAAGTCGGGCAGTAAAAAATACATTACAGAAATCCAGGTAAATGAAATTCTTTTACTTGGAGGAAAGGGTAGTAAGAAAACGCTGGTTTAATGATCTGATGCATCTGCACTTAATATATATAGTACAAGAAAAAATTCAGCGCTGGGGTAATGGGTGGTATCTTGAGCTGGTTAATTTGAATCAAAAAGGATAGGAGCCTTTGTGACGAACATCATTCCCGATAAATCGAATTCTCTTTTTTCGCTGGCGGCAGATTTTGTCCGCAACACGTCTCGTCACCTGTTTCTAACGGGAAAGGCGGGAACTGGTAAAACAACCTTCTTAAAATACATTAAGGATCAAACGGAAAAGAATAGCATTGTTGCTGCACCGACCGGAGTTGCCGCGATTAATGCTGGTGGTGTCACCTTACATTCACTCTTTCAATTACCTTTTGGACCCTTTATTCCAGGGGAGAGTCGCGGCTTCACGGATCGAAAGGCGAACGACCCTTCAAGCCTTCTTAAACAACTGCGATTCAATTCCAACAAAAGAAAATTGTTGCAGGAGCTTGATCTGCTGATCATCGACGAAGTCAGCATGCTACGTGCAGATATGCTGGACGCAATTGATACGATCTTACGTGGCGTGCGAAGAAATCCATTTGCTCCGTTTGGTGGCGTCCAACTATTGTTCATCGGTGATTTGTATCAACTGCCGCCCGTAGTTCAGGCAGAAGAATGGCAGATACTTAAACCATTTTATGCAAGTCCTTATTTTTTCGATGCTAAAGTCATTGCTCAAGCTCCGCCCTTATACATCGAACTAAAGAAAATCTACCGGCAGAACGAACAGGAGTTCATCGATATTCTGAACAGGATCCGCAACAATGTTGTTGAAGCGGATGATCTTGCAAAACTCAATGACCGTCGTTTCGACTTCCCGATAAGTCAGCGTGAAAATGTAATCACACTAACGACTCATAATCGTAAGGCAGATTCCATTAATGCTGCGGAACTTCAAAAATTGCCGGGTCGTTTTTATCAGTTCAACGGTCAAATAAATAAAGAATTTAATGAATCTGCCCTACCTACTGATCTAACCTTGCAATTGAAGTTGGGGGCGCAAGTGATGTTTATTCGAAACGACAGCGGCGAAAACCGACGATTCTTTAATGGAAAACTCGGCACAATCAGCAGAATCGAGAATGATAAGATTTTCTTGCTCCCCGCAGGTGAAAAAGACGAGATCGAACTTGAAAAAGAAACCTGGCTTAATATCCGTTACTCTTACAATTCAGAAAAGGATAGCGTGGACGAAGAGGAAATGGGGTCTTTTACGCAATACCCTATTCGACTTGCCTGGGCGATCACCATCCATAAAAGCCAGGGATTAACATTTGAAAATGCGATCATCGACACCGGTCAGGCCTTTGCTCCGGGTCAGGTTTATGTTGCCTTGAGCAGATGCACGTCATTGAGCGGTCTAAGTTTGCTATCAAACATTTACGCGTCTGCTATTCAAACCGATCCTCTCGTTATCGCCTTCGCTCAAAAGGAACACGAAGCAGATGAACTGACTCACATCCTGGAACAAGAAAAATCTGTTTACGTTTTCACGCGCGTCCGAAAATTGTTTGATTGGAACAAAGTGATAACCGCGACTGAAGAAGCGATAAACGTTCTTGAAACCAAACAGTTTAACAACAAAGCAGACGTTGAAGAACGAATGGCTGTCTTGTCATCTAAGACGACCGAACAAAAGCATGTCGCTGATCGCTTTATTGCTCAATTCATGTCGCCCGGAATTCGCACGGATAACCAGGCCGCAGGCGATCGGCTATCAAAAGCGATCAACTGGTTTTGCAAATCCATAATCGATGAGCTTCTCATTCCGCTTCATGAACAACTCGAATTGCTGGAAGGTAAAAGCCGGGCACAACTTTTTGCTGGCGAGCTTCACGATCTAAACGAAGTCTATTGGGCCCGATTGAATCAACTTCAGTCCGCATCGTTTCCTGAATTTAACGTCGATCCAATTGCTCAACCCTTTACAAGGCAACAGCTGCCAACGAATAAGAAAACGAAAAAAGCAAAGCAGGTTAAAGGTGATAGTGAAAAAGAAAGTCTTCGTCAATTCTTAGCTGGACAAACAATCGCTGAGATTGCAACTGCGCGGGGGCTTAATATCTCGACCATTGAAACACATCTCTCTCGATTTGTATTGTCTGGTGAAATTGAAGCAGAGCAACTCGTGCCACGGGCAAGGATCGAAGCGATTCTTGCGGCCAGTAGCTCAGACGATGAATCCAGCGCGGTACTTAAGGCCAGGTTGGGAATCGACTATTCATATAATGAGATTCGCATCGCAAAATACTCGCTGAAAAAAACGACGTCTTAGAATTCTATCCAACATATTTCCGCCGCCAAATAACACCTCTCGCTCCCAGGTACTCCCAAACAAAATCAAAACATTCATTATGTTTCCCCACAAGTTCCGGGGGAAATACGCCTTTCTCCACAAACAATCCATTCGCAATCAAATTTGCAGCAGCTGCGCAAGTATATCCTGTTGTTCTGGCCATCGAAGATGTTTTTGTTTGAGCATTATAATGGTCTAGCAAATCATATTCGATACGTTGATGTTTTTCTTCCTTAGTTCCTTCAACAATAACGCGCATTACCGTTAGCTCTTCTTCTTCCGTTCCCAACTTCCAGTTATCGATTAACATGCGGGATGAGAATTGAAGCGGCGCAATCTTGACCTTCCCGACCTCTAATACCTCCTCACTAAAAAAACCCGCTTCCTTCAACGCGATAATAATATCAAGGTGCCCCGGATACCGAAGCGTTTTCTCTTTCATCTCAGGAATATGTTTCATTGTAAACAACAATGAACGCAGACCATCAGTATTGAATGCTTCTAGTTTGCCTACTCCGGTAAAATCCATGAATTCTCGTTGCGTCAATGCCGGACGAGTAACTATGGCCCCGCCTTCTTGCAAACGTGCCGGACGCAAATATTCCTCAATAACATCGATCGGCGAGAATGGTGCTTTGTAAAAAAATGGCGGTTCTGGATGCAATGGCAATCCACCAACATAACATTCAAAATTGGAAACCTGCATCTCTTCATTGTGGCGACCGAGAATCAGGTTACTCATTCCTGGTGCTACACCAATATCGGTTATGACTGTTACCTTCTTTTGCTTCGCCAATGCATCGAGCTGCAATACGTCTTCAGGGAAAAAAGAAATGTCTGCCACATTCTTGCCACATTCGATAACTGCCTTCAAACATTCAAAGCCCATAAATCCGGGAACCGCAGTAACAACTAAGTCGAAAGGTTTCAACCACGATTCGTACGACTTTATCTTTCGAAGATCCGCATGAGCCACTTCAATCGAAGAGTTGCGCTCTTTCAACATGTCCCGGTTATTCGAATCGAAATCGAATGAGGTAACTTGAAAATTATTGGCCAGGTCAAGAGCAATTGCACGACCAACCATTCCCGCACCTAATACAGCTATTCGCATCATTATAATTTTACGGGCCCAAAGATGCGAAATTCAAATTTGTTCGGGGTTTGATACCGTTCGCTCGTTTATCGTATTGCCCGTATTCAGTGTATCTGCCGGTTCAAACAACATGACTTGTACTTCCTCTGGTGCATTCGGCCGGTGTTCAACCCCTTTGGGTACAATCAGTAATTCGCCCTCTTTCAACGTTACGGTTCGATCCCTAAACTCCATATCGAAAGAGCCCTTTACTACATAAAACAATTCATCTTCGTTTTCATGATGATGCCATACAAATGGTCCCTTAAATTTCACGAGCTTAACATGCTGCCCGTTTAATTCGCCAACGATCCTGGGGCTCCAGTGTTCCGCAAACAGAGCCATTTTTTCAGCCAGATTTATTTTATCCATGTTCTAATTTATTACTTTTCAAATCATACAATTTACGAATTGGTAAGCTCAGTGCCCTTTTATACGAAGCAAAAAGCTAAATCGTCCCAATGCGCCCGAGACTTCGTTATCGACAATCGTCGTCTGTCATTCTGAACTCTGTACCTGTATTTTGTATTACGTAATCAATCTGTCTTGATGCTTTTGCA
>JACMLR010000283.1 GCA_014379515.1 Chitinophagaceae bacterium | reverse complement strand
GGTCTTGATGAGGTCTAATAAACTGGCAGTATTATTACGCAAAAGGTCATACTTGCCATCGAGCACTATATCGGTCGTTATCAGGTTTGATCCAATGCTAACACCTATTGCACCTGCACGAAACCAACTGGAAATGTTTTCCTTTGTGGGCTCCACTCCTCCTGTCGCTAAAAAGTCGATTCCACTGAATAAAGGAAGTACTGCCTTTAAAAAATGTGGGCCGAGAACGTTTCCGGGAAATAATTTTATGAGGTCGCATCCTGCTCGAAGTGCAACATGAATTTCGGTTGGGGTCATACATCCAGGAATCCAAAGTCTTTCGCGTTTCGTGGCAACAGAAGCAACCGCGCCTTCAAATACCGGACTGATAAGAATATCTGCCCCGGAGTCAACAAATTTCATAGCTTCTGTGCCTGTAGTAATCGTACCGGCAGCAAGAACAAGATCGGTCATCAATTCATGCCGGACTTGATTTAGTATCCTGAAATTGTCCAACGCCTTTGGCCCGCGATTGGTAACCTCAATACAACGAATGCCGGCATCGTAAAGAGCAGTAGCGATGGAAATACAGGTGCCTGCATCATCATGATAAAACATCGGCACAATGCCTTGCGATGTTACAACCGAACGTATATTTACTGCGAGTGTATTCACTTATTATCGACTTTTTGAATTCGCTGTTGTATCATTTCAACCGATTGATTCGTTGCATCTCCCACTTCATAGAGTTTACCAACTGCAGCAGACGCGGCGAAATCAATTATTTGTTGCTCAGCATAGTGATGAAACAATCCATAAATCAAGCCCGCCATAAAACAATCACCACTTCCAACCTTATCTACAATTTCACCTAATGAATGAATACGAGATTGAACAACCGTTTGCTTGCTTTGAAGCACGCCGAAATATTCCTCTTGCAGTCGAAATGTATATGCCGCATGGGTTAATGACGAATAACGGTCAAACATTGCGGCGATACTGGTATTCGCTGCTTGCCTCAGTTCTGTACTACTAGCACCCACACTCGTTTTAACAGGCGATTTAATTCCAAGCATTGTTTCTGCCGCCCATAAATTACCCATTGCTACAGTGCAGTATTTCATTAGCTCAGGCATTATATCCAATGGTGCTTTACCGTACTGCCAAAGTTTCGCGCGATAGTTGAGATCGATCGATACTGCCAATCCTAATCTCCTTGCCGCTTTCACTGCTTCGAGACAAACATCTGCAAGGTTTTGATTCAGTGCAGGACAAATCGCGCTTAAATGAAACCACGAGCAGCCCTTCAACACATTATCCCAATCAACTTGATTTGATTGTAATTCCGAGAAAGACGAATGTGCACGATCGTAAATAACACCTGCATTTTTTAGATCAGCGCCTTGCGGTAAAAAATAAGTTCCTATTCGATTACCGGAAAGTATAACCGAATTTATGTCAATTCCGTTTGCACTAAGAGAATCAAGAATCTCATGGGTAAGGTAATGATCGGGCGCAGCCGACAAATATTTTATGGGCACTTTCCATTTCGCGAGCGCTTGCGCCGCGTTCAGTTCTGCACCACCCACATACACGGGCATAGTTGTCTTGCGGATCCATGCCTGGCCGAGGGCAGGTGACATACGCAGCAACAGTTCTCCAAAACACAATACGTTCGCCATTACCAGCCGAAATAAGTTTTTGCGTTATTGTAGCAAATGTCCTGGATGATTTTCCCGACCCATGGAATATCGTTCGGCAATTCTCCATTTTCGATTTCCTCGCCAAACAGGTTACAAAGAATTCGTCTGAAATATTCGTGTCGCGGGAACGAAAGAAAGCTCCTGCTATCAGTTAACATACCAACAAAACGACTGATGAGTCCCATATTGGATAAAGTGTTCAACTGTTTTTTCATTCCATCTTTTTGATCAAGAAACCACCATGCGGATCCCCACTGAACCTTGCCTGCAACAGAACCGTCGTTGAAATTGCCTGCCATTGTTGCCATTAGCTCATTGTCTGCCGGATTTAAATTGTAGATGATCGTTTTTGCAAGTCGATCGTTGGTATCGAGCCGATTCAGGAATTTACTTAATGCCCGGCCTTGCGTGAAATCTCCAACACTATCCCAACCGGTATCAGGACCAAGCTTTGCCAGCATACGCGTATTATTATTACGCAATGCGCCTAAATGATATTGCTGTATCCATCCTTTCTCACAATCCCATTCTGCAAAGACGTGCAACATGGCAGATTTGAATTTGGAAATTTGTAAAGTATCAAGCTCTTCACCAGCGCGAAGACTGTCGAAAATTTTGGCAATGTCAGCTTCTGTGTAATCATCGGCGTAGATCGTTTCAAGTCCATGATCTGAAACATTACACCCCATCAATTCAAAAAAATCATGTCGCTTTCGAAGGGCAGCGAGGTAAGAAGTGTAATCCGAAATATTAATGTTCGTAACTGTTTCTAATAATGTCACGTACTGATTGAATACTATTGGATCTTCACATTGCATTGCTTTATCGGGGCGAAATGCGGGGAGCACTTTTATATCCAGGTTCTCCTTGCTTAATTGATGATGATATTCCAGGTTATCTGTTGGATCATCCGTGGTACAAAGGATCTTAACGTTCATTTTATGCAAAAGACCACGAATGGAAAACTCTTTCGACTGTAAAAGTGACGACGCCTGCTCATAAATTTTATTGGCAGTGGATTCTGAAAGAACGTCTGTAATGTTGAAGTAGCGTTGTAATTCCAGGTGCGTCCAATGGTAAAGCGGGTTTCTCAAAGTATATGGAACAGTTGCCGCCCAGCTTTTAAATTTATCTGTATCCGAGGCATCGCCAGTGATAAACTTTTCATCGACACCGTTTGTGCGCATTGCGCGCCATTTATAATGATCGCCATAAAGCCAACCTTGCGTAAGGTTTTCAAAATGGATATCAGCAGCAATCTGCGCGGGTGGTAAGTGATTGTGGTAATCG
>JACMLR010000282.1 GCA_014379515.1 Chitinophagaceae bacterium | reverse complement strand
TCATGAAAAAGATTTTGCATCGTAACCATTTTCGTCAGATCGCTGAAGAGCGTTACACAATAGTTTGCGCATTCATCGGAGCTTGCATTTCCAAGCGGGCTCATTTTTTCGGCGTAAGCCATGAACCCATCGAATCCTTTCACTCCGCTTCCGGCTGTTGTTTTCGTTGGTGATTGAGAAATAGTATTTACGCGTACTTTTTTCTTCACGCCATAGTGGTAACCAAAGTTACGCGTGACAGCTTCCAGCAAACTTTTTGCATCTGCCATTTCATTGTAGTCAGGGAACACGCGCTGTGCGGCGATATAAGTAAGGGCAACAACACTACCCCATTCATTCAATGCATCCATATCCCATGCGGTTCTCAATACACGATGCAAACTCATTGCGGAGATATCAAGTGTCTTTGAATTCCATTCGTAATTCAATTCAGTGTAGTGTTTCCCTTTCCGGACGTTAATACCCATTCCGATCGAATGAAGGATGAAGTCGATCTTACCCCCGAAATGTTCCATTGACTTTTCAAACAGGTTTTTCAAATCATCCATATTAGTAACGTCCGCACCAATGACCGGCGCATTGATCGCCTCGGATAGTTTGTTGATTTCTCCCATTCTCAAAGCAACCGGCGCATTGGAAAGAACGAGTGTTGCTCCCTGAGCATGACATGCGAGGGCGGTGCGCCATGCAATTGATTTCTCGTCCAGTGCGCCGAAGATGATACCCTTTTTTCCTTGCAAGAGATTATTTGCCATGATGATGTAGATTTTTGAGGCGGTAAAAGTAAGAAGATTGGGGGAATGGTGCGTGGGGGCACGAAGAACAGCCATTCATTACTGGAAGGGAATACTAAATTTTGTGGGTGAAGCGTATTTGTTAAACGGGAAGCACAATTCGCGCTTGACTACCTTGCCCTGTCCGGTATCAAAAAGAATTCAAGTTTTTTATATACTCAATGAATCACCTCAATAAATCAACCGCTGTATTGGCTGTTATTCGCGTAATTCAAAACACATAGACTTACCGACGCATCAACCAATTACAAAATCCATTCGCGATCCCCCGCTCATCTGGTATCAGACACAATTCAAAACACATACACTCGCCAATCCATTAACCACATTACAAATTCCCCTTCCGCGCAATTCGCGTCCGCCTCTCACAACCATTTCTTCCGTCTAAACCAAACAAAGATCGCAATTACTACCAGCGCCATTGATACCATCACAACAGGGTAACCCCATCGCCACTGCAATTCCGGCATTACACGGAAATTCATTCCATACACGCCAACAATGAACGTCAATGGCATAAAGAACACCGAGAAAATTGTAAGTACCCGAATGGTTTCGTTCGTTTTCTGCGAAGCAGTATTAAAATAGATCGCCAACAGGTGATTCATATTTGCAGCCATCGAATCAAATATGCTTTGATACTTAACAAACAGATCCCTGATATCTCTTGTATCCGCATTCGACGTTGCTGTAGGATCGATACTGTCAATAATATCGTATGACAATAAAAGAATCCGTTGTATTACATCTACCTTCCGTTTCAGAAAGTAAAGCCCTTTAAGTAGCGGAATCTTTTTGTCTTTTAAAAAGATCTGCTCTTCATAATATTCTATCGCTTGTGTGAGGTTGCCAGAAGGTTCATCAAATGAGCGCAATACTGCCTTTACAATCTCATTTAGGACATGACCAGTATGTTGGCAGTCGCCAGTTTTAACCGACCTCTCATTGATTCGTTCAAGTGGTTCCCACGGATTCTTATGAATAGTGATGATAAAGCTGTCAGAAATAAAAACAGAAAGTTTATCGGTGAGCTCTTTCATAGAGTCAGCCTCAAGTGCTCGTACGGAGGTATACATCCGCAACACAAGGAATGAATAATTTTTTAGTCGCTCGAATTTCGGCAAATGATCTGCTTCGAGCGAATCATTAATAGAGGCATCATGCAAATTGTATTTCTGAGCTATTTGCTCGATCTCTTCATTAGAGGGTGCAATCAAATCGATCCACTCAAAACCATTGCCGGGCTTAGTCATTAAATTTGTCATATCATTTATGCTGGCGAAAGTTACCCATTTCTCCACGCATCCACTTCATGGAATTGACTGACAAATCGCGAACCAAACTTTCGCAGCTCTTTCATGACTGGGATCCACTGATTGCTGCGGGATCCATATACATGATCTCCCAAATATGGCCATCCAGATCGGTGAAGTTTCGGGAATACATGAAACCCTGGTCTTGCGGTTCATCGGGCAATTGAGCGCCCGCTCTTTCCGCCTTTTCAACCAGCTCGTCCACTTTCGCTTTGCTCTCGGCCGATAAACAAAGCAACATCTCAGTAGCTTTTGTTGCATCGACAACCGGCTTCTTGGTAAACGTCTTGAAAAAGTTTTCAACGAGCAACATGACGAAGATATCGTCACCGATAATCATACAAGCAGCTTTTTCATCGGTAAATTGTTGATTGAACTTATATCCAAGTCTGCTGAAAAACTGAATCGATGCGTTAAGATCTCTGACAGGTAAATTCACAAAAATTTTGGTTGCCATATAAGTAGCTTTATTGTTGAATTAAAATTACCCGAGCCCGAAAAAATAGCTACTGTGCAATCACGACTTTTTAGCGGGCCGGATACGACGAACCTAATCAATGCTTAAATTGTCGGCTTAAAGTTGGTCATCAAATAGGCAGCCTTATGAATAATATGCATCGATCGGTTTACTTTATAGTACTAAGCACCACATTGCATTTCGCACAACTCACCGTGTCTGTTGCGCAAACAAGCAAGCGTTATACATTTACCAATCCCCTACTTCCCTCTGGTGCCGACCCCTGGGCAATTTATAAGAACGGCTACTACTACTACACTCACACGTTGGGTAATAAACTTGCCATTTGGAAAACAAGAAATATGGCCGATCTGAAAACAGCTGAAAAGAAAATTATATTCACCCCACCTCCAGGCACAGCATACTCAAAAGAATTATGGGCACCCGAACTTCACTTCCTCGACGGAAAATGGTACATGTATTTTGCAGCTGATGATGGCAAAAACGATAACCATCGTTTATACGTACTCGAAAACGATTCAAAAGACCCGATGTCTGGTGAATGGAAATTGAAAGCGAGGTTGAAGGACGATGATGACAAATGGGCGATTGACGGTTCGGTATTTCGAAACGCCGGTCAATTATATATTGTTTGGTCGGGATGGGAAGGGGATACAAATGGACAGCAGGATCTTTACATCGCGAAAATGAAAAACCCCTGGACCATTGATGGAAAACGCGTTCGCATTTCCTCTCCCCAATTTGAATGGGAAAAGCATGGTGATCTGAATGATCCCGTCAACCCACCACATGTAAACGTTAACGAAGGACCGCAGATACTCAAAAATGGCAAACAGTTGTATCTTATCTTTTCGGCTAGTGGATGCTGGACGGATCATTACAGTCTTGGAATGTTATTGATTGACTCGTCAGCCAACCTGATGGATTCATCTTTGTGGTTTAAATTCCAAACACCTGCTTTTGTTGGTAACGAAAAGAATAGGGTGTTTGCTCCCGGACATAATTCCTTTTTCAAATCTCCCGACGGCCGTGAGGACTGGATTTTGTATCACGCGAATCCGGCTCCTAATTGTGGATGCGGCCGGCAACGCTCTCCCCGCATGCAACGCTTTAGCTGGAACGAAGACGGCACGCCGAATTTCGGCATACCCATCGCCCCGGGAGTTGCACTGAAAATTCCTGCTGAACAGGCGAAGCCAGTTTTAAAAAAAGTTACCTCTGATAAATAAATTATGAAGAAATTATTGAGTTTGATTGGATTGATGATCATCAGTACGACGTTGTTAATTGCAGCAACCGTCGACACCGTCGATACCTATAGTCCCTCAATGAAAAAGCAAGTGCGGTCGGTAGTTATTTTACCTCATTCTTACGAAACTACAACGGCATTTCCTGTACTATATCTTTTACATGGCTATAGCGGCAATCATCGCGACTGGATAAAAAACGTTCCGAATTTGAAGCTCCTCGCCGATCGATATGAAATGATCATCGTTTGCCCGGATGGAAATTTTAGTAGTTGGTATTTCGATAGTCCCATCGACTCTACTTCCCGGTATGAAACATACTTGTCGAGTGAACTAATCCGCTGGGTGGATAAAACGTATAAAACTGTTAGCAACAGAACCAGGAGAGCAATTACAGGACTCAGTATGGGCGGACATGGTGCATTGTTTGTGGCCTTCAAACACCAGGATGTTTTTGGTGCAGCAGGATCAACGAGTGGTGGTGTTGATCTCCGCCCCTTTCCAAATAATTGGGACCTCAGTAAGCGATTGGGTACTTATGCATCCTCACCAGAAATTTGGGAGCGGCATAGTGTAATAAATCTTACACATCTCCTCACTCCAAACTCCATAAGACTGATTATTGATTGCGGCACTTCCGATTTTTTCTACCAGGTGAATCAAAATCTTCACAACAAATTACTTGAACGAAACATCGCGCACACCTACGTTGAAAATCCGGGTCAACACAACTGGGAGTACTGGTCAACCTCGATTCAGTTTCAAGCACTATATATGCACCAATACTTTTTGAATTCGGGTGCATCAAAATAATTTTCCCAACCGCCAATAGTACAAATTGATTCATAGCCCGAACATGGTTATGATTGTCGTATTGGGTCTCACAATAAACGTCACCGTTTAGATAATCAGTCAAAAAGCGAACGGCCTGCAATAAGTAGCCTTGGTTCGTCTTTTTCAAAAATTCTTCGATGAGACAGATATTGTCCTCAATGAGAAATGGTTGTTTGTAAACATTGTGGTTCACCTGCTGTAAAATATAAGTTGCGTTGTTGCTTGTACATGCCGGGTTTTGTGAATCAGTCCGCTGCCGAAAGGAGTTATACGATTGATTACTGGCAGGTCGTGCTGATTTACAATCAACGCGTTCATGTCAACATTCATCATTTTTCAATCATACTTAAAACGACGGGAACCAGCAATGCAAACGTCTGTGCAAGTTGAACCAATGACAAAGAATCGCTTAACTGACTGTTGGCATAATTTACTTTGGTCTTGACCCATTTGTGTTCCGAAGTGGAGTTGTAACAGGGCGCCGGAGAAACAATGAAAGTTGTTCGTCACCCAACGGTGTGGGGTGCATTGCGTCGGTGCGCATGAACTTGACATGAAGTCCGAATTCTTCCATTAATGCCTTTTCCAGATTCTTAAAATCCATTTTTGGGTTCACCAGCAGCTGACCTTTTCTTAAAACAGCGAGTTCGGCAAGTCGATGGGTGGGCGTAGCTTTTTGCAAAGCGATAAAACTGTAAATGCCGGATGTTTCTGTATAAACTTCGATTGCTAAGGAATGAAACGCTAATGTGAACTGTCGCTGGAACTCATCAACGGATTGAGATGGGGCGATTTGGATCGTCATAGCAATTGGTTTAGGTTTAGAAGGGTTGGCGCATATTCAATTTAGAACCATATTTCGAATTCAACCATTCGAAACTGAGTATTATTGCCATCATATTGTCATTTTTCCCTAGTCCTCGAGGTCCTATTTGCAGGTAAGAATAAATTGCTTCTCGTGGTAAAGTTGAATCGCTATTTTCCATTGATTTTTTTCAGAACAACTTCCTTTCTTTTTCGCCACCTGGCGATCGGTTCCGGTTCATAAACCGGTTTCCCTTTTTTATCAGATAAACCTGTGAGTTTATTAATAGCGTGACTTAGATCCCTGATTTTTTTAACGGGGGTGGGTTTCTGAGCATTGCTGAAAAACTGTTCAAAGTTTTTGATTCCTGCGTTGATAGTGGCGAGTTCTTTTTTGGGTTGTTTCGATTGACGATAGAGGATGAGCAGTCGATTGTAGGCGGACTCATTCAGTGGATGTTTGCGAAGTATTTCCTCATAGATTTTTGCTGCAGTTTTCCCATCACCAGCCAACTCAGCTTCCTTCGCGTCCGATGTAAGGCCGGCAATTGTTGCAGAGCTTTTAAGACTATTGTGAACTAGTTTCATCTGGCGGAATGTATTTCGCAAGGATGTGTTGTATTCTTTCCCTTAATGTATCCGGGCAGTTGGTATTGAACAATAGGTGTGCCGGGCTAACATCATAATAATAACACTGACTGGGTTTCAACAATTTCCCGTCAACGTCGATAAAGCTCTGATCCAATTCGAACAGCTCTGCACTTATCTTTTCTAAAATTTCTTTCGAGACGAGCACTTCCATACGTTTGAATTTAATTAACTGCGGAATTTATTCCACCAATTGAGCAAATCGAAAAGGAAAACCAGCATCCGAGGATGTCAAGCAATTGCATTCTCAAATCATTGCTCCTTCAAGTGATTGCTTGGGCAAAATTTCAATGAATAAAAAAGAAAAACCATGCCAGTATAGGTTTTGGCCTTAAGTTTTCATTCGTCTCAATAAACATTAATGGCTAATAGCGACGAAGAGGAGAAAATTTTCGATATCTCATTTGATTACGATGGTAAGCTTTATCAAGGATGGGCCGATCCTTCGGCTCAGCAGAATGCTGATGGGCGGCCGCGCTCGTTTCATGTTGTTCTGAACAATGTATCGTTTGGGTATTTGTCGTTCACGAATTGTAATTGGAAGATCAATGAGGAGCGACCAGAAGGACTTACAAAAGCAGTTAGTAACGAAATTGAAAAACATTTTCAGCTTTAACTGATTCAAACAAATTAAATGGATACCGTTTACGAATTATTTCGTGTCGGTCGGGAACTCAGCGTTGACCAAATTGCATTGCGTACGGCAGCGATATTTGTTATATCGATCGTGCTCATCCGGATGGGTGGATTAAGAATGTTTGCAAAAAAAACGCCGTTCGATACTATCGTTGACATTATGTTAGGCGCTATATTGTCACAAGCGATAATGGGAATAAGTTCCTTTCTGAATTGTATTATTGCAGTTGCCGTATTGATTGTGCTGCATACCGTATTCTCATGGGTTTGTACAAAAAGCCCTTTTGCAGCGCGGTTGGTAAAGGGCAAAGCAGTTATTCTATTTGAAGATGGAAAGATGGCAGATGCAGGCCTTCGGAGTTTTTCTTTAACGGAAAACGATTTGCTTGAAAGCCTTCGGCTCAACAAACATCGTGATAGCCTATCCGAAGTTAGAAAAGTGACAATGGAAAGTAATGGACGAATAAGCTTCGTTTTGAAAAATCCGTGAACAAAATAGTTTCCAATGCCATCGCAGGTAATTTCTACCTTTCATTACGACGAACAAAAAAAAGCACTCACGGTCGTTTTTAGGACGGGAAGAATTTACATTTATAAAGATGTTCCAGAACAAGTTTATCAACAAATGAAAGAATCTTTTTCGAAAGGAACATTTTTAAACCAGGTAATAAAAGGCCAGTTTAAGTTTGAGAAACTTGCATGAGGTTTTGTTATTGGAAGAAGTTATATTACATATGAAAGTAAAAACGGTTTCTGTGAATCAAAAACACATTGTACTCGCCGAAGATGATAGTGACGATTGTGAGTTACTAATCGACACCTTGAACAAACGAACTGACGTAAGCAGGGTTACTACTGTACAAAATGGTGTCGACCTTTTAGCATTGCTGGAATACACAGCGGAACTTTCCGATTTACCAGATCTCATTATCCTCGATCATAACATGCCGCGGATGAATGGGCAGGAAACACTTCAACTCTTAAAAGCTTCTCCCAGGTATTCTAAAATTCCTGTTGCAATATTTTCAACCCAAACCAGTAAATTATTTACGGCCGAATGCCTTGCACTTGGTGCGGTAAAAGTTTATTCCAAACCAACAGAGTTTGCGAAATACCAGGAGACTATTTTTAAAATTATTGAAACGATTTAGTCAATGGTTTGGATGAGTCTTCGGAGCTTCGCACCCGACTTGTCTTTTAACGTGGGAACGGTGAGTTGAAATAATTCTACCAGCCCGCTAAAATCATCAGGCTTCATGATAAACCCATCTGCACCTTCCTGTTGGGCACGCGTTGCTTCACCTCGCAACGATGAGGTTGAATAAATTATAATTGGTACGCCTGCCAGCAGCTGTTCTTTCTTCATTACTTCAAGTAGCTCCCAACCACTAATCACCGGCATGTTGATATCTATAAAAACGACATCGGGGGTTTTAGGTAATGTAGCCTGAAGCGCATCTAAAAAATCCCGGGGATCATTAAAATGAACGAACGACACGGATGGGTCAACGCGATGCAATGCTTCTCTAAAAAGCTCTGCGTCGTCACTATCATCATCAATTAATAATATGTGTGTGTCCATTACAAGTATTATTTAGGAAGCGTTACCGTGAACACTGCCCCTTCATTTCTTATGCCATCGGCCTCAATTGTACCATTATGACGCTCAACAATTTTTTTACAAAGCGCCAAACCGAGGCCGGTTCCTTCATATGCATCTTTGGAGTTAAGTCGCGAAAAGGTGTGAAATAGAATAGCTGCGTCCTTTTGATCAAAACCAATGCCATTGTCTCGCATCACAAATCGTACGTGTGGGCTGCCCTCAACCTCAATTTCTTCTGAGGTCAGAATTATCTCCAGGCGCTCGTCTGTCCGTGAAAACTTCAGGGAATTGTTCAACAAATTATAAAATAGTTGGTAAATGAGGACAGCAGAACCATTTATTTCATGAAGATTATCGTACACCACATTCGCTTGTTTCTGTACCACCATGATTTCAAGATCATCCAATATTTCACGTATGAGTTGATTCATATTCAGGGGCTCCCGCCGATCATCAATCGAATTAAAAGTGGAGTAACTTAAAACCCCCTCGATCATCTGATTCATTCTTGCTGTTGCAGACTTCACTTTCGCAAGGAAAGCTTTACTCTGCGGAGACAATTTCGTTTCCGGATCTTCTTCCACGCGACCAGAAAATATTTTAATCTTTCGCAACGGTTCTTTCAAGTCGTGACTTGCTACGTGGGCAAACTGCTGTAAATCTTCATTCGATTGCTGCAGCGATTTGTTTAACCATTGCAGCTCTTGCGTACGTGCCTTTACTTGTTGCTCAAGGAGCTGTTCCTGTTCTTTGAAAGATTGGATTTCTGTTGCTGTTCCGAACCATTTTACAATCTGTCCCTCAGCATCTCGTTGCGGAAAAGCGCGACTAAGATGCCATTTATAACTACCATCTTTCATTTTCACACGATGCTTTGCTTCATACATCGTCCCCGATTTCCTTGCTTCTTCCCAAAGTTTACTGGTAACGGGCAAATCGTCATCATGCAGCATCGGCCCCCATGTATAAGTTGCGTCGTCGTTTTTTGAAATTCCTTCAAATTCGTTAATGCGATTGTTATAATACATAACTCGCCCGTCGGCACCAGCAACCCAAACAAGTTGCGGCATCGCGCTAGCAAGCTCATTGAAATACTCCTCGCTTGCTTTTAATTCCGTTTCAATCCGCAGTTTTTCCGTGATATCCTGGCAAACACCCATCATCGCGATGCCCTGCTGTTCCTTATCTTTTACAAGCGATCCGTGCGTTTGCACCCAAACAGTTTCACCGCCCTTTTTTATCAATCGCTGTACAGATGAATAACCCGGGATCGCCCCATCAACTAATTGAACCTGTTCGTTGACGTTAGTAGTGACATCTTCCGGGAACGTTAGATCACGAATATTCAAAGATTTTAATTCTTCCGTTGTATATCCGCAAATTCCACAGAATGCATCGTTTGTGTATAAGTAGTTTCCTTCTAGGTCAGCCATGAAAATACCCAGGAAGGCGAATTCAGCAACCGCGGAAAACATTTCCCTGCTCTCATGTAAGGCTTCCTTGATTCGTTCTTCCTCATGAACATCGACGACCGTTCCGATCATTCCAATAAAATTTCCATTTTGATCGTATCGTGGAGCGCCATTGTCGATAACCCATCTGTATTCGCCGGTGTGATGCCGGAGGCGGTATGTAGCGCTGAAGGGACGCTGATGCTCCATGGCTACGGCAAATAAATGACTGGTGCGCTCTTTGTCGTCCGGGTGAGTTGCATCGAGCCACCCCATCCCTAATGCTTCCTCGTGCTTTTGGTTGGTCAATTGGTACCAGTTCCTGTTAAGAAAAGTACACATACCATTCTCATCAGTGATCCAGATCACGGCCGGAACCGTGTCAATCATTTCTGCAAGGTTAGCTTCACTTTCCTGGATCTTCCGACGTGCTATTACTTTTTCAGTTACATCAACCGCGAAGTATAACATTCCTTCAACCTGCCCGCGATCGTTCTCAAAGGGTTTATAAAGAACATCAAAAAATAATTGCTGTGATTCGTTCTCTGTTCGCCGCTCATATTTCATCTCATTGATGACAAGCGGCTCGCCAGTTGCATAAGCAGCATCAAGCTGTGAAACGAACCGCGCGTCATCTTCCCCGGGAAAAAGTTGTCGAATGCTTTCGCCAGTAAGATCCCTGCCCAGTAATTCTATCGCTTTGGGATGAAAGAATTCAAATACATGATCAGGCCCGCGTAATAGATGGATGAATGCTGGTGCGAGTCTGAACAATTGGAAAAATTGCTCCTCGGTTTTTTTACGAACCTCATTGATTTTTATGCGGTTGCTAACGCGAACCATCAGTTCACGTGCGGAAAATGGTTTAACCAGGTAATCGTCAGCGCCCGCATCAAGCCCTTCTACCTTTGCTTCTTCACCGGCTCTTGCAGATAAAAATATAACGGGGATAGATTGGGTGACAGTATTGGCGCGCAATTTTTTCAACAGCCCGAAGCCATCAAGATTGGGCATCATGATGTCAGACAAAACAAGATCAGGACGATGAGTGGCAGCCAATTGAAAAGCCTTCTCGCCATCTGTTGCGGTGATTACATTGAATTCATCACGAAGAATACGACCTACATATTCACGCATGTCCGAATTGTCATCTGCCAGTAACACGGTTGCCTTATTTTTATCGAGAACAATTTCGAATTCGGGATGCTGTAACGAATCTGCTTCCTGGTCCGGGATCCATCGCATCGCTTCTTCGAGATAGGCATTTGTTTGAGATAGTGTTTCACTACGCGATGAATCATCGACGATTTTGTCCAATGGAAGATGTTCTTTACCGACCGGGAAGCGTACTGTGAAGGTGGTTCCCTTATTAAGCTGGCTTTTTGCAACTACTGTTCCGTGGTGGATTTTGACGAGTTCTTTAACCATGGCCAGACCAATTCCCGTTCCTTCCTGGCTTCGACCACCCGAAGACGTTATACGGTGAAAACGATCGAATACTTTTTCAAGCTGATCTGCCGGTATGCCAATTCCTGTGTCGGTAACCGAGAATACAACAAAGCCGTCTTCTTCTTTCACTTGAACAGTAATCGATCCGTCGCTGCTGTATTTGAAGGCATTCGAAATCAGGTTGAGTACAATTTTCTCCCACATTTCTGGGTCTACATAAACCTGCGATGGAATGGGTTTAATTTCAACAATCAGTTTCATGCCAGCTTTTTCGACGGCCGACCGAAACGCGCTCGCAAGATCCTGTGTAAATAAACCAATGTCGGTACGAACAAAATTTCCATGCAATCTTCCGGCTTCGATCCGGGAGAATTCCAATAAAGTATTTACCAGCTTTTGCATGCGAAGGGCATTGCGACGAGCAACAGCCATCCGATAAGTATTGTCTTTCCCGATGGAATTGTCGCTTAACGTTTCCTCAATCGGCCCTAAAATCAACGATAACGGAGTACGGAATTCATGGCTGATATTGGAGAAAAATGTTGTTTTGGCAAGGTCAAGTTCTTCAAGTGCCCGTCGGCGTTTGCGTTCTTGTTCAATGTTATAAACTTTCGCAAAGCTGGTAGTTACCTGATCGGCAATTAAATCGAGAAAACTTAAATATTTTTCATTGGTCAGGCGATATGGATTTAGTGCTACAACCAGTAATGCGCACGGATTCTGGTCGCCAGGCTTAACAACAGGCAACACTGCGGATTGCGACGGGCTATGGCTCCAGGCACCAAAGGGAAGTTTTAAGAAAAGCCCCGGCAGATTTGAAACAGTTTGTCTTTTATGATGCTGACATGCCTGCGAAAATGCATGACCTAATTCTCCACCCTTTGATAATTCGACTACGTCAGGAAAATCACACTCATCAATTTCACAAGACGCTGCTTTTAAGGACGCAATGCCATTCTTCAGCTCGTAAAAAAGTGCAAAAGGAAAATCGTGTTGATTTTCTTTCAATTGGGCGACTGTTCCTTCAAAAAGTTCTTGTTCGGTTGTACAATTGCCTAATCCGTTTGCCAAAGTCGTGAGTGTAAGAAGTTGGCGCTCGCTGACAATGCGTTCGGTATCTTCCGTATTTGCACAGATCATTCCTTCAGTGCCACCATTATCGCCAGGAATTGGAGTATACGAGAAGGTATAATACGTTTCTTCTGGATACCCATTTCGTTCCATGATCAACAACTGCGATTCAACATAAGTGCCCTGGTCATTATCCATCACCTGGGTCAACATTCCCTCGATATCTTTCCAGATATCTTTCCAAACAACTGATGCAGGTTGACCTAACGCGGCTGGATGTTTTCCTCCTACAATAGAAATGTAAGGGTCATTATAAAATTTGATGAGGTCTTTCCCCCAACCGATCCATATAGGTTGGCGGGACGCAAGCATGATCCGAATACAGGTACGCAAGCTTTGCGGCCAGGTTGAGACCGGCCCAAGGGAAGTAGCCGACCAATCGAATGCTCGAAGTCGCTCACCCATTTCTCCACCGCCGGAAAGAAAATCAGGCGTTGTGGGTTGCTCTTCAGGTGTCATTATTCTATCCATCAATCGGGAACGTCTTTTAGTGCCACACCGAGCGAATTACAATTGTGTTCGGCAGCGGCAAGGGTGTTAGCATTACAAACAATTCCTTTAAATGTTCGTAGGATAACTGTCACAATATGTTCAATCCGCACCCTTGAAATGAGATGCACTTGCCGGCTATTTTTTTACGATCGGGCGGCGATCGACAATCAACCCTTTCCGTATGAGCGTAACAAAATAAACACCCGCACGGAGCCCGGACATATCAAGTCGTGAATTATTTGCTGAAACAACTCTTTCCAAAACAATTCTTCCCGCAACATCTGTAAGTTTAACATTCGCTGGTGCCGACAATCCGTGTATCGAGACAAGGTCGAGTGCAGGTATTGGCGAGTACACGATTACTTCAGCGAAACAAGTTGCGTTTGCACTAATAATTCTGCTGTATTGAAAACTTGAATCAGTATCCACCATCTTCAATCTAAAATAAATTGGACCAGATCGACCTGCATTGTAACGAAGCTGGTAATTCGCACCGGCAGCAGAACTCTTCGATTTTACTATGCCGACTTGCGCAAACTCCCTTCCATCTTGACTCGATTCAACCACAAAATGTGAGGAGCCTTGGTCGTATGGTGCGCTCCAATTTAAGGTAACATTACACTTCTCCGTACTGGCGGAGAAAGCCGCAAGAGAAACCGGGAGAACAGTGCCGGGAAAATAATAATCTTCCACTTCTCCGTTTGCAATCGAATATACAAACGTAGAATTAGTTGCGTAACTATTTGCAATTGCAGAAGTACTTATTATCACCCGAACGGCAAAATCGAACGTAGTTCCATAAGGAGTGAGTACTGTCACCGGAACATTGGTTGCAGCTGCGCCACTGACTGTCGCACTTCCCGCATAGCTAGCAGGGACACCGTTCGCGTCGACATCATTCCCAAAGTTTCCGTCAGCATTCCAATCAATCCACATTCGATAATAAACAGTGCCCGCCACGTTGCTGTTTAAAAGCAAATTGAATGTATTCGGCTGCACATTATGAACTACTGATGGTATGACAAGGCCATCATCGTTACCGTCAGACGATGCGGCTGGGTCGACCGCAGCAATACTTTCAGAAGTGATTCCTGCTCCCGCCCAAACTACTATTCGTGATCCATTGAAATCTGCGAGCGTTATGCGGCCGTCCGCATTTGTATTACAACCGTTAATTGTTGTTGATACCGCTGGCCATGGTGAAGGAAGATCATTGAAATCCTGGTTCAGCCCATTATCTGTTGCAAAGGTGTAATACGTATTGTCAGAGAAATTATAACTCACTTCCCAGTTAGTACCAACCAACGTCATTGGCTGGATTGAAACCAAGCCGGCGCTAAAATCGCCATCGCTATCAATCAGCAGGTACATTTTACCGTTAGATGCAGCTGGAAGTTTTACTGTTGCGGAACTTGTGGATGCAGGCACGCGCATTAGTAAGGAACCAACAGTTCCTGTTTCGCGAACCTTCCATTCCCGCCCAATTCGTTGATAGCAACTAGCTGGAACTTCTGAAGTCTGAAGAGTTAATGCTGCTCCATTGTCGCCCATTATTGAATAAACAGCATTCGTCAATAAATTGAGATTGCTAACATTGTCAGCCGATATACCGGTGATACCAATTGTAATCAGCGCGTTTGTATTGCTGCTTTTGCTTTGTTTGGTATGAAGGGCCTGGCAGTCTTCCCGACCTATTCCGAAAATACTATTGCTGTAACCCGGGTTGCCAGTGATACTCCAAACAGCTGAACCCGTCCCTGCAACATAATCATGTGACGACGTAAGCCCGTATTTGATATTCAAATACGTTTCTGTCTGGTTGCGCTGTACCGTCGTAAGATTCGTAGGAAACAAAATGACTTCGGCAAGATCGAAATCACTCAAATCATTGCCCGGCGAAATATCTCCTAATTGCATCGTCCATCGCCCAAAATTTCGCGCGAGTGTTGACGTACCTTCCAGTGTTCCATCCGCGTACACATTGATTACGGGAGCTACGCCTTGTGTATAATTGATTTGATGAAGTGCAATTTTATTGAGATGTGTACCACTGCCGGTAACTAAATTGACCGACCCGGAGTCGAGTGAAAGCTGGCCGGTTGACGTATAACTAATCGCAGGAAAGTCCCCGGCATTGGTACTCCCGAAATCCGAAGCATTCCGGGAAAAGCCGATCAATTTATTGTTGCCTGCAGTTGTATTTGTTGGTCTGCCCACGATAAAAATGTCTGCGTTATTTTCGGCAGCCGTCCACGGACTGTTGGGCGAAAGCAAGCGGTTGGCTGCATCAAAATTCAGGTAAGAGTTAAAGTTGAAAGAGTTGGTGCCGTCTTTGAATTGAGGTTGATTCGCAGAAATGGGTTCCTCAGGAGAAAACCCGTTTGCACTTCGATCCTGCCAGCCAGAAACTTTTTGATTGTTATTAATCGTGGTTGTACCGTCATTTGCCTTTAACCAAAGTGAGGGCAACGCAGAAAAGCAGCCAGGATTGTTATTAGGAAGTATTTGGACAGTTGCCGTATTGTACGCAACAAATGCCTGGTCGCTGTTTCCACTGAGACGATGAACAAACTTATCGATGTTACCGAAGTTGGAACCGTTCAAACCAAACTCGCTCAATTCAAATGCAAAGATTCGAACTGCGCGTTTTGTATTGGAGGGATAAAATCCAGTTGCGAATCCCATTGGTGTTTGCCATGCATTGTAAAAATCGTTGTCGATCAAGCCCAGTGTATCGGCGCCAGCGAACGTGACTGCAAGTGCCGTTCCAACGACATTACCGGATGGGTCTACAAACTTCAAAGTGTCTTTGCTTGTTGTTGGGATGTCGCCCATCTGTGTTACAATAATATCTGGAATGCCGTCGCCAATTTTGGCAATATTGAAAAGACCAACTTCAAAAATCAAATTGCTTGTGGGTAAATTATAAACGGCTGTACCAAGATTCAAGCCGTTACTTCCGTCGGTAAGATAGAATGGAATATTATTCGTAGGCGGCGGTGTAGCTCCCCCTGCAACACCATCATACATCTGGCCCAATCCAATATACGTACTTGTTGTTGGAGCCACAGACAATGCTGTAATGGGTAATGCTTTATAACTTCCTGCAGTAAATGCCAGGCCGTTCGAAGTCAGGATAGCATCATTGACACCTGTCGAGTAACGAGTGCCAGATAAAGTAAATGAAACAAGATTATGGCTGTTATTAGGATGAACAACGTTGGTATTCGGTCGAACTCCTGATCGCCAGTAGCCGTTAAAATCTGTAACTACTTCCGTAACTGTTTGAGCCGATAG
>JACMLR010000281.1 GCA_014379515.1 Chitinophagaceae bacterium | reverse complement strand
CATTTTACTGCAGCAATCACCGAATTAGTGACTACTACCACGATCAATGGTGACTTGAAATGCCCGTTTCGTCATACGAGTCAACATATAAAGGACAATTACGGCGCGAATGACGCCGGGGACAGTTCTTAAATACATATCCTATTCGATCAATCTACTGAGCAGCGCCACATCGTAAGCATCATTAAATTGCATTTGCATCGGAATCTGAATGGTGACGGAGGAAATCACAAGTATGAGGAGCAATATCAAGGTTGTCCATGCCGACCAACGCGGCACAAATGATGGCCGATTGATGATCACTACAATGTTCGTAACCAATTGAAACAGCAGTGCTGGAATTGCAAGAAGGGGTATAATGCGAGCGGTGAGAAGTTGGCGATAGGGAGCCCAGGCATCTGTCGGGCCAATCAAATACCAGGAAGGATAATTTAAAAGGCTTTCTAATAGTCCCACGCCCAAAGAGTAGAAACAGAAAAAAACAAATAGAACAAAATTCCAGGATGTTATAGTACCACGCATGATTAAAGTTTGACTCGGTAAAAAATTACGAGTGCAAACATCTGGGAATTGCGGAGCGGGAGCAATGGTAGATTTGTACTAGGAGGTTGGAGTGAAAGCGTCGAGCATGTGCGAATGAGCGAATGTGCGAATGTGCGAATTCTGAAATTCGAGTAGTTCTAATGATAATGATGTCAGCAAATAGAAGTGATATTAATCCTTGATGTTATTCATGGGTGCAGTTCGTTCCAGGCGGCTACGATTTCTTCTGCATGTGCTTTGTTCTTTGGCCTTAAAAATATTTTACGAATAACACCTTTCTCGTCGATCAGAAAAGTAGTTCGCAAAACACCCATATACTCATGACCAAACATTTTCTTTTGATCCCAAACACCATACTTTTCAAGAATTGAATGCGAGGTGTCGGCAATCAACGGAAAAGGAAGATTATATTTCTCCTGAAATTTGCGATGTTTTTTTTCATCATCCGGGCTGACACCCAACACTTCAAACCCGGCATTTTTCAGCAATCCGAAATTATCCCGCAGGTTACAGGCTTCAATGGTACATGTTGGAGTATCATCTTCCGGATAAAAAAACAGTACAAGTTTTTTTCCTTTGTAGTCAGACAGGCCAATCGGCTTGCCATCCTGATCCTTGCCCTTAAATATTGGTGCTTTGTCGCCCTGCTTTAATGTAACCATTTTATAAAATTGAAGCGAGCATAAACGCTAGCGAGTGAATCGAAAGGTCTCTACGGTTAAGTTTCCCGCTTCGTCTTCTGCAGATACCGTTAACTCATGATTTCCGCTCAAACATTTTTCGTCAAAATAATAAATGAAATTGCGGCCCTTATCGTTTGTAAAGCGAAGCCATTTACCATCTAATTCAGCGCGAACGTTTTTGAATTTATCAAGGTTGTCTTTTACTGTGAATACAATTCGACTTACCCTCGATAAATTTGCGCCGTTCGCCCAACCCACGGGAATAATATCAGGTGGTTGAGTATCGACAAGCAATTGATAAAAGCCAAAATCGCGAAACCTTGCTCCCGCCCAATCCTGCTGCCATTCTACTTTTTGAACATCTTTCCTCGAACCCGCATACCATTGCATTACTGTTCTATTCATTTCGGTAGAACCTAATGATTTGGTTGGTTTCAGGCGAATCAGAAATGCTTCCTGTAGCGGGATATAAGATTGACCAATTGCGTGGAGATTTGAAACGGCGGACACATTTGTCGGCGACAGTTTATTGTAGCGGATCGATACAGAATCGTACAAACATTTCTCACCAATATAAAACTCACAATCGGCGGACTCGTATCCATCAATCATCAGCGGATAAAAAACACGTCCGCTTTGAGGAGTTTGGATTGGCTCGGCACCGCTCCACTTAATTTTTGTCGTCAGGGTTGTTGAATTTTGATAAGCGTCGCGAACAACAATCCTGATCGAATGAACCGCGTCGTCTGTCAGTTGGATTGTGCCATTGCTGTTACTATTCCGATAAATTGAATTGATATAGCCCGGCAATTCGCTCAGGTGCTGCAGGTAAGCACCGGCTCCAGTTTTATACCGATAATCAATATGTGCGTTCATATACCTTGTATCATTATAACTGATGTTATCCATTCGAAAACCAGTTTGCACAACATCATCCAGATATAAAATCATTTCGTAAATACCATTGAGGTTTGAAGAACCGGTGTGCGTATCAAATGCTGTAAGACCTAAACTGATCAAAGGCGAACTAACGGTTATTAGTGATGGCGTTGTTGTATAATTTCCTGCGGCTGCTTTGACGGGGATGATACGTGGTGATTGTTCATAAACACTTTTTGTTCTGTCGTAAATGCACAATCGAAGTATTCTTGGAATTGTGTTGTCAGCTAGAGGGAAACCAAACAACATTGGATTAACATTCACGTCATTTGCTGTACGCCTGATTTCAAAGTGAAGATGCGGTGCTTGCGATCCACCTGTGTTTCCACTGTATGCAAGAAAATCGCCTTTCTTTACAGGAAACAAATCCGGTGTCAAATCAAGTTGAACCTTCCAGGATTCTAATTGATACTGTTGTTGCTTCAACCATTGATCAATTGCAGGATTGAAATTATTTAAGTGAGCATAGAGTGTTGTGAATCCGTTTGGATGATTGATGTAGATCGCGCGGCCAAACCCTGCTGGTTCAATTTTGATTCGTGCAATATATCCGTCCGCAGCGGCATAGATAGGTAGATTCTCGCGGGCATTTGTTTTTAGATCCAACCCCATGTGATAATGGTTAGGGCGAAGCTCGCCGAAATTGCCGCTTAGATTGATTGGTATCGCCAATGGATTTCTAAAATAATTCTTCGGGTAGTTAACTGGATCGAATAACTGGCAAACTGCAATGGTGGAGAACAGGAAGAAAAGAAATGCCAGCAACAAATGACGCATGCGAAATGGAT
>JACMLR010000280.1 GCA_014379515.1 Chitinophagaceae bacterium | reverse complement strand
GAACAACAAAAGATGATTGATGATCTTAAAAAACAAATAGAAGATTTAAGAAAAGCAGTCTCCCTTCAGCCAAAAAGCAACTAACAATCGAGTTGAGCTGATGCTGACTCAATCGTGTGCCGAATAAAGCCTCACGCCACAAACGTCTTTTATGAAATGGAAATATTTATTTTTTGCACTTTTTTTTATTCACCAGGCGAACGCTCAGTTTAAAATTGCTGCAGCCACCGAATTTGTTATGACGGGCAATGCCTTGCTGACTCTTCAAAATTTCTCCTTCACCAACGATGGAATATTTGAAGCAAGCAACGGAGAGGTCCGTTTTACCGGACGAACAAACACCGGCATCACTGGCATTGGTTCGACGCGATTCGATCGGTTGCAAATTGATAAAACCAACACATCAGTGCTCTTCCTGCTACAAAATATAAAAGTTGTTACTCAAATCGATTTTAGTGCAGGCAATATCGATCTGCAGGATTTTACCATTGATCTTGGAGCAACTGGCAAACTGATCGGTGAAAAACCGACAAGTCGCATCCAGGGCGGGGGCTTTGATTTAGGAACAGTCATTGCGAGTGCACAACTGAATTCTCCATTACAAAGTAATCCGGGTAACCTCGGATTCATTATCAGCTCGACAAAAAATCTTGGACTTGTAACGATCCGTCGTGGTCATCAATTTCAAACGAATAGTTCTGCTACTGGTAGTAGTATAGAAAGATATTATGATGTTGAGGCAACTACCAATTCAAATCTTGACGCTACAATTCGTGTCAACTATTTCGATGAAGAATTGAATGCGATCGATGAGAGTAAGTTGAGCATCTTTCATCGTGTTGACGCAACGACATGGATTGATCAGGGTTTTAGCTTCAGAAACACAGCCGTTAATTTTGTTGAGCAAGAATCCATTGCCGCACTTGGTCGGATTACATTGTCGAATACGGGGAACATACTGCCACTTATCTTTTCCGAGTTTCGTAGTGAATGCGCGGGTACTGACGTAGTTTTTACATGGAAGACATTGCTGGAGCGAAACAGTAGTCACTTTGAAATCGAAGGAAGTGAAGACAACATAACCTGGAATGTTCTTGGTCGTGAATCATCATCTGGTAATAGCAGCAATGAAAAATCATACTCCGTCACTGTCAATGCTGCTGGCAATAAAACGTTCCGCATCGCGCATTACAGCACGGATCGTTCAGTTCAATACAGTAAAATAATTACCGCAGCTTGCGATGGCCAAGACAGGATCAATGCCTGGCCAAACCCCGCACGTGATAATGTTTTCCTTGATATTGAATCTTCCAGTCAATCCAATGCCTTCATTGAATTATACGATGGGAAGGGATCGCGATTGCTTTTCCGACAGTCGGCACTCCTTGCAGGGCGCAACCGTATCAATATTAATATTTCGTCTTTACCAAAAGGTGTTTATCATCTGCATGTAATGTGGCAGAATGGTGCACAAAAAAAGAATCTGACTTTACTGCGCCAATAGGACTCCAGAATGATCGAAGAGAACATTCCTTGTTATATGCCAGGGAGTAGCTGGTGTTTTGTACAAATCATTAACAAACTACTATGAGTGAGAAAGAATATGTCCTTCAGGAAATTGAGTCAGAGGACGAACTAGAGCAATTTTTGCGACTACGATATGAAGTGTTTTTTAATTCCGACGCAGAAATGTTTATTTCGGAAAACGACCAACAGATTGATTTGAATTACTACGACCATCGTTCTCATCATTATGGTTTATATCATTCTTTTGATGGTGTAAAAAAGCGTATTGGTTATTTCAGAATCGTTGTTGATAAACGAACGATGGCCGATCAATGGGTTGCAAATATTTCGCGAAGAGTTGGACTCCGTCACCTGGCAGGATTTCGGCCGCGGTCAACACTGCCTTGCTTCAATGCATACCCCGATGCAAATCTTGAGGAGAAATTTTATTCAAGAAAGGAAATTTTCGGGAACGTTGGCGAAGCCAGCCGGCTAATGATTGCTACAAACGAACGCTCACTTAAATTATCTCTACAACTCTTGAAAATGGCACTTGCAATCGGCGTGATGTATGTCGAGCATGCCTTCGTCGGATGTTTTCAAGAACATTCAAAAGCATACAGTCGGTTGGGCTTTGAGCAGATGAGTGGGACCTCCTTGTTTCAAATCGATCTGCCAAATATGCAAAAGAAAGGTATGATAATGTACTGTAGGACGAAGGATCTGTCGAACGATATGAAACGGTCGCTTCGTAGAATTCAAGTACAGTTTGTTAAGGATAAAGTTCTTCGATTTTCCGCGTAGATCCGCAATGAACCGATGAAAGCAACAGGTCAACGTTCAAAAAGTATCCCCACTATCGGTTAGTTAGCGGGTATACCAAAACGCTAACTTAAAAACTTAACCAACATTATGGAGCTGATTGAGAGAACAGAGTATGTTGAATTACTCCAAAAAACGTTTAATCATATTTCGAGTGGCGAAGGGCATTGTGTATTCGTCAGTGGTGAAGCGGGTGTCGGCAAGAGTGCAATGGTCAAACATTTCTGCAAAACAAAAATGGGCGATTGCGATGTATACCTGGGTGCATGTGATGCATTGTTTACCCCACGACCACTAGCGCCACTGTACGATATTTTGTGGCAACTAAATAGCGACCTGCTACCAGGCATGCAGGCTATGAAAGACCGGTCAGAACTCTTCTTTAAATTTTTCCGTGAGCTCAGTGAAACGAAACAAAAAATCATACTTGTATTTGAAGACATTCATTGGGCAGACGAAGCAACGCTCGACTTCATAAAGTTTTTTGCCCGCAGAATTTCATTGCTGCCCTGTCTTTTCATTCTCACCTATCGGGACGATGAAATTCATTCGCGACATCCACTTAACACTGTTCTCGGTCACTTGCAATCAAATTCGTTTACGTCAATTTATCTCCCACCGCTATCGAAAGCTGCAGTCGATATGTTGGCAGCTGAAAAAGGATATAGCGGAGATGATGTTTATAAGATCAGCGCGGGCAATCCATTTTATGTTACTGAAATCCTGGCAAGTTATAGCGAGGGTGTGCCTGACAATATAAAAAATGCCATCTTATCGTCTTATAACCGAACTCCGGAAAGAACTCGACGTATTTGGGATCTGTTGTCAGTGATTCCAATCGCTTTTGAAATCGCCTATCTCGAAAAAATTGAACCGCACTACAAGGCCGCAATTACGGATTGTGTCGATAAGCGAATCCTGATAGTGAGTGAGGGCAAAATTTATTTCAAACATGAGTTGTACCGGCGCACAGTTGAATCCTCGTTGTCGCCACTTTTGCGTATTGAACTTAATAAAAGAATCCTTGAATTTTTAAAGATTGATTTTGAAGAAGGGAATGAGATAGAACGGATCATTCATCACGCAAAAAATGCCAATGAATATAACCTTGTTGTGCACTATGCACCAATAGCAGCCAGGCGTTCAGCCCGCGTGGGTGCACATATCGAAGCCGCAAAATTGTTTCTAACGGCAATAAATTATTATAAGGGACACGATAAAGACGTGCTCATTGATTTTTATGAAGGATATGCCTATGAGTGTTATTTAACCAATTGTATTAAAGAGGCTATTGCTTACGCAGTGAAATCACTTGAAGTTCGCAAACAAAAAAATCAAACAGAGAAAATAGGGAACAGCCTGCGTTTTCTTTCACGTCTGTGGTGGTTTGAAGGAAATCGTAAAAATGCTGAACACTTTGCTGAACAGGCAATCGAGGTTTTAAAAGACCAACCATCATCCTCTGCAAAAGCGATGGCATTTAGTAATATGGCGCAGTTAAAAATGTTGTCGGATCAGTCTGACGAATGTATCAGCTGGGGTGAAAAAGCAATCGCAATAGCAGAAGAATTGAAAGATGAAGAAACGCTCAGTCATGCCCTGAATAATGTCGGTTGTGTCCGAATGCAAAAAGTAGAAATGTTTAGTGAGGGTCTCGCTCTCTTGCACCGAAGCCTCGAACTGGCTCAAAAAAATTCTTTTCATGATCATGTTGCCAGGGCGTATTGCAATATTGCAACTATTAGTGCGAACATGAAATACTACACCATCGCAAATCAAACGCTCGATGTTGCAGTTCTGTATTGTGAAGAAAGAGATCTCGATGGCTACACTTCCTACATGCTCGCCTGGAAGGCAAGAGTGAATTTTGAAACAGGTTGTTGGACCAAAGCGCGTCAACAGGCGGAAGATATTTTGAACGTGCCGGATCAAACGAATGCCGCCCGGATTGTTGCCATCCCTGTTCTTGCAAAAATAAAATTACGAACTGGTGACGGCGACCCGTTGCCCTCCTTACTCGAGGCAAAATCAAGAGCTTTTGAAACAATGGAATTGCAACGAATCGCGCCTGTGGTGGCTGGTTTATTAGAATACGAATGGATAACCGGTATCCCGGTTGTCGATACAGGCGATATCGATATGATCATCTCTATGATGGCGAAGGCGGATATTTTCAACAGTACTGAATTTGCATTTTGGCTTCGAAAAACCCGCAATGAATTATTGCCTGCGGTCCCCGACGCAGCGGCTGTTTCTGCTCCTAACCAATCTCGTTGCTCTCCCGAATTCTGGTCGAACTGCGGTTGTACATACGAGTATGCGCTTTGTTTATTCGAAGGAGACGAGGACGACAAACGAAAAGCTGTGTTGGCAATGCATGAATTGGGTGCAACGGTTGTCGTAGAGAAAATGAAATTAGAAATGCGCGCATCAGGAATTAAAAATATCCCCCGCGGAATAAGTCGTAAGACACGCTCTAACCCGGCATTTTTAACTGACCGTGAACTTGCCGTATTACAACTTCTTCAGGAAGGTTTGCAGAATAAAGAAATTGCCGGGCGTCTTTTCATTGCAGCTAAAACCGTCGATCATCATATCTCTTCTATCTTTTTCAAGTTGGATGTAAACTCGAGGAGCAAGGCAGTAGCGGAAGCGATGCGGAGAAGCATTATTCGATGACGGTGTTCGAGAATAAAGAATACAGGATAAAGAATACTTGAGACAGAATAAATACAAATACAGAAGCATAAGTATGCAATTCAATTGACGACTCACTTTTTTTGTACAAGTCTTATCGTCTTCGCAGCTCGAAGCAAATAGGATCTGTATTCCGCCGAGACGCTGCGCCGCCGCGAGCAACAAAAAAATGGGTAATCCCGCTTCCAAATTAGGTAAAACCTCTTACAATAATTACGCATCATCAAATGACCTTTGTAGCATAAACGAACATGTTTTTATCAGCAGAAACAATTCTTATCAAAATTTGCAATTCACAAACAACCTTTTCAAATGAAAAAAATTTCTCTTTGGTCACTCAGCTTTACTGCAATGGTAATGCTGGCCATCACATCATGCCAAAAAAATAATGAGTCGGATCAATCTGGTACCGACGAAAATATTCACCAATTGAATACGGATGAAGAATTTAAAACTGCTTACCAGGAACCGACCACCGGTCCGGATCAACTCCACCATGAAAGCCGCGGGTTTTCACTAATCACATTCTTGCAATTGCTGGAGGCGCGTGCTGCAACAGCTAAGTATCGTGATTTTGATCGTGCGATCGCAGACGGATATGCAGATATAAATGTTGTCGTACCGAATATGGGTTACCATTTTTTGAAAGATTCAATCAACGATGCCACATTTGAAATTCGCAAACCAGAGATTCTTGTATACAATAAAAAGCGCAATGGCAAATTCGAATTGGTAGCAGTTGAGTATGCTGTCCCTATCAACGATTCGCCAAATGCAGCTCCGGAAGGTTTTAGTGGGTCCGCAGATGTATGGGAGCGCAACGAAAGTTTTGGGCTTTGGTTACTTCATGCCTGGATATGGGAATTCAATCCAGATGGCATCTTTCATCATACAAATCGTTTCGTAGTGGTTCGATAAACTAGGGGGACAATGCATGCTGTGGTTGAATTTAGTTCATTGCGTCGTAGTGGCTACGCGATTCAATGGATAGAATTCTAAGGGCTACACCGGTTTTGCCACGCAGCCCGGCAGCATTGCATTGTTTATTTACAAACACTATTATTAATAACATAACACTCATAATTGACTCGGAACAGACAACTCAAAGGGATGAAAAATATTAAACAGGAGTACACACGGACGCAGTGCATCAAAACGAGGCAGGTTACTTTTTCATTTATACTGCTTATGCTATTATTACCTTCTATCTTGGTTGCGCAACGCACCATTACCGGAAAAGTTATTGACGCAGAGACGATGAACCCATTGCCACTCGCTACAATCGCCAATAAAGACACGCGCGGCGGTGCAGTATCGGCAGAAGATGGAAGTTTTCAACTAACAATCAATGATAAAACAAAAACGATTGTTGTTAGCTATACGGGATATTTTACCCGCACCATTAAACTGGAAACAACTTTATCTAATTATACAATTTCACTCCTTCGACTACAAAACGATAGTGTCGTCGTAATCGGATCGAGAAATTCTGCTCGTACGAAATTGCAAACACCCGTTCCCGTTGATATTATTTCGGTTGCAGCAATTTCAAAAGAGGTTGGACAAACAGATCTCAATCAATTGTTGACTTTTGCTGCCCCTTCATTTCAATCGAGCCGGCAAACAGTTTCAGATGGTACCGATCACCTCGATCCTGCGCAGTTGCGCGGTCTCGGTAGCGATCAGGTTCTTGTACTTATTAATGGAAAGCGTCGTCATCAATCTGCACTTGTTAATGTAAACGGCACTGTTAATCGTGGGCAGGTTGGAACCGATTTAAACACTATTCCATTGTCTTCCATCGAGCGAGTTGAAGTTTTGCGAGACGGAGCATCGGCCCAGTATGGTTCAGATGCAATTGCGGGTGTAATTAATATCGTTCTCAAACAAAATCGAAAAGGTCTTGCGGGAAATGTTTCTTTTGGACAGAATAGTACGAGTTACCCGAAAGACTATGGCTTTTCTCAACTTAATCACACCGATATTAAAAACGTATCAATAACGGACGGACAAACATTTCATGCCGGTTTGAACTATGGGTTTGCATTAGGGAGAAAAGGATTCGTCAATGTGACGGGCGATTACCAGTCGCGTGACAAAACCAATCGTACCGGAACTTATACCGGTGCTGTGTTTGCCCCGGTGAATGGCGCTAACAAAGACGATTCAATACTGAACGCGCGTGGGCTGACAAGAAATAACTTCGACATGCGCATTGGTAATTCGAAAATAAAATCGGGTTCGATTTTTATTAATGCTGGCTACGACATTAACGCCGATTGGCGATTGAAGGTTTTTGGAGGATTTAGTCAGAAGAATGGTGAAGCTGCAGGCTTCTTCCGCTATCCTTCGTCAATAAGTTCTGGCGCAGGTATTTATTCATCTGAAGTGTTCAAATTTTATCCAAACGGCTTTTTGCCATTGATTGAAACGGATATAAGCGACTACTCGTTGTCAGCAGCAGTTGAAGGAAAGATTGGTGCGTGGGCGCTGAGTTTATCAAACACAGTTGGTGTAAATCGTTTTGATTTTTCAGTTGATAATTCTATCAACTATACGCAGTTCGCAGTTACAAATACTCCGCAAACCAGATTCGACGCGGGTGGGCTGCAGCTTCTTCAAAATACAATTAATGCGGATTTGTCAAGGAGATTTAATGTATTGAAAGGATTGAACGTTGCTTACGGCGCAGAGTTTCGGATCGATCGGTATGCACAGCGTGCAGGAGAGCTAGCGTCGTATAAAGACTTTAATAATACTTCAGGTGCGGCGTCAGGCTCGCAGGTGTTTGCCGGGTTCGTGCCCGACTATGCAAAAAAGCACTCACGCAATAACGTGGGTATTTACCTCGATATGGAACAGGATGTTACTGAGCGATTGCTCGTTGGTTTCGCATTACGATATGAGAACTATTCTGATTTCGGCAGCACAATAAATTACAAATTAGTAAGCCGTT
>JACMLR010000279.1 GCA_014379515.1 Chitinophagaceae bacterium | reverse complement strand
GTGGATATTGTCATTTGTAAATCCACCCTGCGTAAGTGCCGTGGTCATACTTTTCCCATTGTAGATCGCAAGATGCACCGGTGGGTGCAGATTACCATACCGATGAACACGACCAGTGCCCTGGTTGAAATATGCTTTTATCGAACGCATTATTCCATTATTGACTTTGCGTGGTAGCATCCGCAACATTACCGTTTCAATCGACTCATTTAACGAATTGGAATTTGGCGTTTTCAATACGAATATCCCGCCAGGCTCCAGTAATGAAAATGCTTTCGCAATAAATGGTTTCGGTTCGTTAATATGCTCGATCACGTTATCAAGAAAAATAAGATCGAATTTACCTACGTTGTTGTTCACCTGTAAGAAAGGAACTTCCATCACCTGGAATCCCTTCTCCATTGCAAGTTTGCGGGACGTAGTGGAAGGCTCAAGTCCGGTACAATTCCAGCCATGTTTTTGAAAGATCTCTAGAAACTTTCCATCACCGCATCCAACATCAAAAACTTTGCGATTTGGTTTGTCTGCTATAAACTGACTATAAACTGCATATTCTTTTTCATAACACTTCATGTAATAGTCTGTCTGAGATCTATCCTGGTAATCTTGCTTCGGACCATAGTAATTCGCATAGTAGTCGCTCGCATAAATTTCATTAATGGCTTCGTATGTTAGAACCGGTTGGGGAGATGCGTATACGAGTTCGCAGTTTTTGCATTTGCGGGCACTGTACCAGTTGTCATCTTTCGACTGAAAATCAAACAGATTTTTCGAATGGGGAGTATTACAAACGAGGCAATTGTCAATTTTCTTGAACTCGATCATAGCGTGTCGTATACGGTTTTCAATGTTTGGATTTTCGGAGATGGGTTGATGCAAATCAAGGCATAGCGCCACTTTCTGGTCAACACCAATCCGTCACCCGATAACGCATTAAAGCGGGGAATAAGTATTTTGTATCAAGGGTTTTTAATGTCGTAGGTGGTAAATCCTGGTGGGGGTTGGCTTGGGAGTACAGATGGTTGCTAGATGCCCGCCAAAAACTGCCCGCTGATATAGTCGACAACACTGACCAGGCTCTTACTTTCCTCAAATACTTTAATCTGGCGATCTGCCCCGGTTCCCTGCTCAAGCATCTTGTTTACGTAGTTAACAGCATGTCGGCTGCCTAGTTGATCGACAACATCGTCGATAAAATCAAGCAACTCATAAATCAACACTCTTGTGTTGGCTTCTTCTTCTTTGCCGAAATCAATCATTCGTCCATCAATGCCGTACCGGCTGGCCCGCCACTTGTTTTCGTTTATAAGCGCCCGTGAGTATTGAATGAAATTTAAGTTCTGTAGACGAAGTTTGTAAATCTTTGCGCAAACCGCCTGGAACAATGCCGCAATAGCGATGGTTTCAGGCACAGTCATCGGTACATCACAAATTCGAAACTCGACAGTATTGAAGAAAGGATGTACCCGCAGATCCCACCAGATTTTTTTGGCGTTGTCTATGCAATTGGTTTTTACCAGCAACTTGATGTAGTTGTCGTAAGCTTCGATGCTTTCAAATGATTCAGGAATACCCGTTCTTGGAAATTTGTCAAATACTTTGGTACGAAAAGATTTATAACCTGTACTACGTCCTTCCCAAAAAGGAGAGTTTGTACTGAGTGCATAAATGTGGGGAAGAAAATAACGAGTGCTGTTGGCGATATGGTTTGCCATCTCGCGGGTTTCCATTCCCACATGCACATGCAATCCAAAGATGAGATTACTCCTTGCTGCTTCCTGGAGTTCATTAACGATCTCATAGTAACGTGCATGATCAGTGATAAGTTGACTTTGCCAATGGCTGAAAGGATGTGTACCGGCAGCGGCAACGCCAAGTCCTAGTTCTCCCGCAATATGCGATATTGTTTTTCGTAATGTTGCAACGTCTGTAAATGCCTCGTCGATATTCTGACAGATGTCAGTACCAACTTCAACAACCGCCTGGTGCATCTCCGCCTTTACTTTGTCCTTTATCACCTTCTGTCCCTCAGTGACGATCTTTTGTTGATGGCTTTTTAACTCGCGAGATTCCGGGTCGATCACCATGTATTCTTCTTCGATGCCGAGAGTGAAGTGCTTGAAATTGATACTACTCATTAGCGGGACTTTTTAAAATCAAATCAGGGGTTGGTGATTGGCGCTTCTTTTTACATATTCACCCCAGGTTAAATTATCACGGTTTGGTTGATGACTTGCTGCACGCTCGATTGCATATGTTGCTGCTGTTTCCACCACCCATTCGAAATTTTCTTCGCCAACACTTGTTAATTCAGCATCAGGAGCCGGGTTGCAGAAATCAATTGCGTACGGAACACCGTCCCGAAGTGCGAGTTCAACAGTATTGAAATCATAACCCAGGTAATGGTTGATCTTTAAAACAATCTCTTCCATTTCTTTCAACCTTTCCGGGCTGGGACTGAAATCACTTGTATAACGGAGATGATGCGGGTTGCGTGGTTCGTACGGCATAATGCGAACGTATTTGCCCCCGATACAGTAGCATCTGTAGTACTCATCAAAAACAATCTCTTCCTGTAATAACATTACAAGCTGACCCGTTTCTGAATGTTTTGCAAAAAAATCTTCAAGATCGTTTAGTCGGTAAACATTCTTCCAGCCACCACCTGCAAACGGTTTCATATATGCGGGAAAGCCAACATAATCGAAAATTCCTTTCCAATCCAACGGATAAGCAAGGTTACTGAATGATTGATCGGATGTATCGTCAGGATGATCATGCGAAGGAAGGATCACCGTTTTTGGTACCGGTACTCCTATTTTGACTGCAAGGCAGTTATTGAAAAACTTTTCATCGGCACTCCACCAAAATGGATTGTTGATGACAGCAGTGCCGCAGATCGCCGCATCTTTCAGGAATGCACGGTAAAATGGTACATCCTGCGAAATTCTGTCGATGATAACCGCATAATTAGCCGCATCACCCTGAACCACTTTATCGATATGAACGGCCTCAGCAGTTATTCCATCAACTTTTTTGCTATTGACCCGCTCGATGAATGCAGTTGGAAAAGACCTTTCCTTACCGAAGAGTACGCCAATTTTTTTCATTGCTGAAGTTTAGTAATATAATATGCACCTGCTAACCAAATTTATCTGTTCGACATTTAAAAAACAAAAGAATGTTTCTAATGTTATCATGAAGAAGAATATTAAATTCTGTTACCGCCTTTTATTAATTTTGAACACTATGGAAATGGATACAAGTATTGAAGTGAACGTGGACGCTATTACCTTTCACTCCGACGCCCTCGACCGTGATCTTAGAATAGATTTTTATCTTCCGCAAAATCATGCCCCGCTGTCCTTATTATTAATAAATGATGGGCAGGATCTCGTGGCAATGGAATTTGAGCGGATACTGAACAAACTTTACCAGGAACAATCTATTCATCCGTTGCTCTGCGTTGGGATTCATTGCGGCGACGATCGCCGGAATGAATATGGGATGATTGGCTCACCGGATTATAAAGGCCGCGGCGCTAAAGCTGGATTGTACCAGCAATTTGTACGCGAGGAGCTGTTGCCTTTAATCTTCGACAAATTCCGGCACTACGAATTTATTGAACATGCTTACGCCGGTTTCTCACTTGGCGGATTAAGTG
>JACMLR010000278.1 GCA_014379515.1 Chitinophagaceae bacterium | reverse complement strand
CCTGCAATTGCAGATTTGCTTGCAGTATAACCAGGTACGTTGATTCCTCCCTGGTACGACAACATCGAACAAGTGAAAATGATTTTCCCTTTTCCACGCTCGATCATCCGCTTCCCGAACTCACGGGCTAGAATAAACGGCGCGTCGAGATTTACTGACATCACTTTATCCCAGTACTCGTTGCTGTGTTCAGCTGCAGCCTGCCGCATGATGGTACCGGCATTGTTAACAAGTATATCAATAGTGGGATAATCGGTTTTCAGTTTTTGAATGAAGTCGTGCAGGCTGTTGCGATCAGAAAAATCACACTGATACGCTTTAAATTTTCTTCCCGCTTTTTCTATGCTTGATTGAACATCACTACCGCTTAGGGAGAGTTGACGAGACACGCCGATGATGTCAGCCCCAGCATCGGCTAACGCGATTGCGAATGCCTTTCCAATGCCTTTATCACAACCGGTGACAAGCGCAATTTGATTGGTAAGACTGAATAATTTTGTTTGATTCATTTTAATGGCATTTTTCCAATCGCTAACAGAACCCGATATTATTAAGAAACAGCTAGTGTAAAAACTTTATTTACGCAAACGTTACCGGCAATTCTTCCCTAAAAAGTCATCCCCTTTTATGCTGGCTTTACTGCCTGTCTCGCCAATAATTTCCACCCATTTCCACTCTTTTGCCAAACAAGTAAAACCTTCAATGACACTTTCCCGGGTTGACCATTATCGTTTGTTGTTGCTTCCAGGGTATGGCGAACAATTGCAGTATTTCCGGTAATACGAATTGTTTGGTTGGATAATTCGATTGTGACGAAATCCGATTTACCTGAAACTAATTTATCAATAAAGACCTCCTTACTATCGATCGCTCCACTTGAATGGCCATAGGAAAGCTCATCTGCCACTATTGATTCCAGTTGCTTTTTGTTGGGTTCGATCATCGTTTTTCTCAACTGTTCAATGGCCGATTCAACAGATTTCTGTTTGTTGCTTTGTGCATTTGCGACGAAACAAGTAATAACCATGATCGTACATAGGATCAATCTCATATTTTGTCGATTTAATTTTTCGGTTCCATTCTAAACCAATCGAAATCTGCGTAACCACTATCATTTTGACTTATCGGGTCGTGAACAAAATATTCCACCCAACATATTTAAATTGGGAAACGCACCATCTGTCCACTCCAACTTATTGGCATTGTAAAGATCATTACCAACTACAAAGTTTACGAAAACGCTAAAGTAAAAATTTCCATAGCGCACTTCGTTCAACCATCCACCGGTGAAATCCGGATTGGCATCACCAATTACATGGCGATCTTTATCTGCAGTGATGACCCGTCGCCATTCAAATCTTTCCATTTCAACATCCCTGGTTGCGGCACACCATATACCGCATTTGTAGGTACGCCAGGTTTGATAGTATTTACTTGCTTGCCGGCGTTATATGTAAAGTCATCCACAGAATAGAAGCCATCCGTTACCAATCCATACATCAAACCAAAGGGCTCGCCAACCTGTACAAGATAATCAGGAATACCATCACTACCCTGCCAGCCTGAATTGCGTTCCTGCGATTGGATTCCACCGAGGGTTTCAACCTTATTTTTATTAAAGGACTCTAGAACCCTCGTCTCAAATTCAGTCATCTCGAATGGCCAACCTTTTAGCGCTGCGTCACCGCGCCGCCGCGAGAAAATAACTCTTTCGCCTCTCCCTTTTCATCCATTCATTTAACCGTTCTTACTTCTCTACTAACACATTAGTATATCTAGCTTAAATTGCTTTCACATTCATTCATCTTACAACAACACGAATATGAAAGCTTTTATTACCCTCGCTTTGCTTATTGGATTTTCGGTTTCTTCAAATGCCCAAACTGATCTGAAAACAATCCAGGAGATCGAAAAAGTGTGTTCTTATTATCTAGATGGCGGCACGAATGGAGATAGTGTTATGTTTTCGAAATCTTTCCTTCCTGAAGGAACCATGATGTATATGCGAAACGATACATTAAAGACGGTTTCACTAAAACAATTTATGGCAGGCTTTCGGAATACAGGTCAGAAAGCAAATAGAAAAACACGAATTGAAAGTATCCAGGTTTTCGGAAACGCAGCAGTTGCTAAACTCACGTGCGAATATGAAACTTTCTACTTTCATGACCTGATGCAATTACTAAAAACAAAAGATGGATGGATCATCGTGAGTAAGATATTTCATAGAGAGGATAAGGTGGTGAGTAAACCAAATTGAGTGGTGGTTGTTCCCGAGGCGGCGCAGTCCCGCATTAGCGGGAGAGAATACATAATACACGCGCGCAAAGTCGCGAAGCCGCAAAGGGCCATTGTTCTACCGCACAACCTTAATAGTTAATCATTAAGTTAAGACCATTGCGGCTTCGCGTCTTTGCGAGTATTGTATTCCGCAGCTTAGCGTGCCTGTTTTCTCCGCGTCGCTCCCGCTGAGGCGGGACCGCGACAAATCTCACAACGCTGTCACGAATTCATAGCTTCCAGATCCAACCCTGACTATCGCATATCCCTCTACGTAACGATCTACTGTAATTGTCTGCTTGTTTTGTGTTAGAGGCTCATTCACTTTCGACGGTACCCAAACCTCAGCCGTGGTATTCGGTGGAATGACAATATTTAAAACAAACTTTCCATTTTCCTTTTTCCAATCACTACCGATTGTGCCACGTACAGATTGATACGAACCTTTCGCCCAGTTCAATTCCGCAACTGGCTGTGGTTTG
>JACMLR010000277.1 GCA_014379515.1 Chitinophagaceae bacterium | reverse complement strand
TAGAACTGGTTCTCGAATGTTGTTGATGGAGACAAATAAGAAGCCAATTCAATATTGGCATTGGTTCGGCTTGTATAACCACCTTCCGTACTGTCTATGTAGCCAAACCGACTAATACTGCCGTTGTCAATTGCACGCTGTGGCACCTGCCCTGAAGCATCCCAGTCGCTACTCAGCGTAGACGCTGAAAGCGAAAGCCGGTTTTTCTTACCGAGCATTGTATTGAATTTTCCAAAAAGATTGAAGCGATTGAAATGCTGCGGAACTTCAAAAGGGCCGTCTGAATACAGGAACTCGCTGGCTATATATGCATTGGTGCCTTTGTCTTTAGCTTTATCAGAAAACAAATCAATCATTGCAAGCGCACGAAATGTATTGAATTGTCCGCCTTCAAGCTTTATGGTGCTTTTATCAAGACTATTTAGCGTATTCAAACTTACGTAACCAGCCGTGCCGAGATTTCCATATTGAGTGAAGTAGGGACCTTTGCCATAATCAACAGTACCTGTTAACTCCGGGATCAGGAAATGTAAATCCGCATAACCCTGCCCGTGGGCATGTGAAACCATATTGACCGGCATTCCATCAACGGTAACATTAATATCAGTTCCATGATCGATGTCGAACCCGCGCAAAAAGATTTGTTCTGACTTACCGCCACCCTGATGTTGACCAATAAAAAGACCTGGCACAGTACGCAAAATATCCTGCGCGGAACGGGCGGGTTGTAGATTAAGGTCAATTCTTGAAATGGTATTAAATGTTCGCGTGGGTGACTGTGGCGTGATGGTTATTTCCTTAAGATCTAATGCACCTTTTTCTAATTCAATCAATACAAAAGTTCCTTGCGTTAAGGAAACTTCTTTTGTGGCGAAACCAACAAACGACACGATGATCGTCGTGCTATCTTCCCGGAGTCCGGAAGAAGGAACATTCAGCGTGAACAGACCCTGCATGTCGCTAAGTGCTGTTGTTTGCTTCCCGCTTACACGAATGTTTGCAGATTCAAGTGGCTCTCTTGAGCTGCGATCTATGATCTTACCCTGGATGATCACCTGCGTGTAGCCTGCTAGCGCAATGCATTTGATCAAAACAAGAAGAAGTAGTTTTTTCATTACAGTTCGTTGAGGGCTTCTGTAATTTCTTGTGTTAGTTGCGGACCAAGTTCAAAAGCACTCGACCTGGCGTCTTCTAAAAATTTCCGAGCCATTTTCTTATTGCCATTTGCTGCATATATCTTACCTGCGTAATAGAGAGCGTCGGGTTCAAAACACTTGTTTTCAACGTAAGTCTGGATTGTTTGTAGCGCTTTTTCATTTTCGCCCAGTCTGCATTGTGCCCAGGCAAGCCAACTGAATGCTTCTCCAGTGGGTCGTTCTGCAACTTCAGTTTCAGCAATCCGCAGTGCTTCCTGGTGATCGTTCCAGATATCCGCATGCAAATTAAAAAGATATTTATTGTACATATTACCATACATCACATCGGAAGTCTTTTTGCGAAAGCTGACAAGGTGTTTTTGTTCAGTAGCGTTGTCGCCTTGAAATGCGGCAACTTCAGCAAGAATCAGGTCGTAGTCAGGGACTGGATGTTGTGATTGAAGAAACAGTAAAATCTTCTGTGCTGCATCCGGTGACTTGTCTTTTGAAAATGCAAGCCAGGCAATGCCTTTCAACGCATGATAATATTCATGATCAAAATTGAGTACGTCCAAATAAGACTGGTAAGATTCAACAAACCTGTTAGCGTGGCCGTATAAATCAGCAAGATTTGATTTCGTCCACAACCATACGGCGTTTTTGTTGTTGCTATCTAATGTTTCCAATGCTGTTTCTAGTAAAACGATTGCGCTCTCGAGATCGCCTTCCACATGATCCTGATATTTTGATGCGCGAATCAGATATTCGAATGAAGTTTTATTTTCGAGAGTCGTCAGCGCTTTGCGTGCGCGATTTTTATTCCCAAGCTCCATCGCTATGTCGAATTCGATGAGCGTGCTCAAGTATTTATCGTCGCCCATAGCCAGGGCTGTATCGATATATGCCTGGGCCACTCTGAATTTGTGCTGTGTGATTGCGTTCGTAGCCAGGGAGCGATAGGTCGAAGAAGAGTTAACCCGGTTTAATTGATTGACCAAACTGTACAGGCTATCCGCTTTGTTAACCTCAGCAATATTACCAGAATAAGAAAAGCGTTGCGTAAGTAAACCCGCGATTTTGCCACGGGCGATAATATCATCTGGTGTTTCAGTGAAGCGACTGTTCCAGTAAGCGATTTCCTCGTCAACTTGTTGAAGATGCGTTGTCTTGTTTGATGCTACCAGATACTTCGTGTAATCAGCTGGATTGGTAACTTGTTTGTTAGAATCAGTCGAACAAGAGGAAAGTCCCGCGAGTGCGAGTAGTGTAAAAAGAATGAGTTTCATAATCAAGTGCTTTAGCCTGTGCGAATTGCTAATTTGCGAATGTGCGAATTATTTAGTTCGGTGATTGCTCTGGAGCTAAATGTGCGAAATATGCAAATATGCAAAATCCATTCAGTCGACTAGTTATGCTCTCAAGATCTGAACCAATTAACGCTAAAAAGCCAAGCTAACGGCTTATGAGGAAAGAATCGAGCAAAGGCATTTTGCACATTTGCATATTTCGCACATTTAGATTCAGATGCCTAATCGACAGAAGGAATTCGCACATTAGTCGTTCGCCATTCGCACATTCTTTGTGGTGTATAAAATAACAGGCAGAGTGAGATCGCTCTGCCTGTTTGCGTTGCTATTAATGTGGTTCCGCGAGATAAGGGAATGCGGAAAGGAAAACTTTGTCGTTTGCATTCACGTGATCACTTGTCAGTGCAGCGTTCGCCGATCCGGCTGGGCCACCGAAGATCAGGATAAGCTCAACATCGATTACATCGTCGGCTAATGTGCGGCCGGTAAGAACGTTAGTTCCATCGTAAAAAGTTGTAACGCCTGTTGTAGATGCGGTGAGGACATCTGTTGAAAGAACGCCTGTAAAGGTAGACGCGTCGAGTGTCAGTAGGTTAGTTGTATAACCTGGATTTAATGCGAGCAACTTATTTTTGAATTTGGTTGCGAAGGCGCCGCCTTGTGCAGATGGGGTTGTAGTATTGAAGACATCTTTGTCAGCCGCATCAACGAACACGGTATTGATTGCAGGACGTGCCATTTGATCCTGTGTTTGATAATAAGTTACTGACGCAGGCGAATCGTCTTTATCACACGCAACCAGTGTTGCAAGTGCCAGAACTACTGGCAATAATTTTATTGAAATAGAAGGTTTCATTGTTTGATTCTTTAAGTAGATGGAAAATGATTTATCAGATTTTCTTTTTGGTTTCAACCCAAACGTTCACTTTGCCTGTTGCTGCATTCAACATAGTTTTTGGAACTTCAACAACAACGCTAAGAACATTTGTGCCTTTGAAAGCATCTGTACCAGGATTATTAAATCCGGTAGCTGTTCCAGCGATGACTTTTTTAAACTGGTTCAAATCGAAAAAGAATGGATCATCTCTTGGACCTGCAAAGATTTTCACTCCACCAGTTCCGGTGGCGACTACAGGTGCAGAACCATAGGCAGATACTGCCACTTCAGCGGTCACATTTCCTTCAAGGCGGCTGCGGTTACCGGTTTCCGATGGTTTGATCGGACCGTATATAACCATCTTGCCATTGTTTGACTTAGCCTGGATAACGAGGTCTTCAACCGCATCTCCGTTATTGTCAATATTAAATTCAATAACAGTGTTGTCATCGAATTTGGCTGCTGCGGTTGCGCCAGGTGCAAGTAGTCCCTGGGTATTCGCAACGAATACTAGATTGTTGGCATCAGCGCCACGAAATACATAAACATCGGTAATGTCTGTACTTTGGTTTGTTACTGCGGGGGAATCAATGTGGTCGGCTGCGAAAAGCAAACCTGCTGTGATTACTCCTGCGCTTGCGAGTCCGATAGCCAGGACTGATCTGAGTTTCATGATTAAATGTTTGAGGTGATGTAATTTAGATGAGATAATGTACGCAATGCGAGAACGGTTGGATTCTACTATTAGTTGTTCTCCGCAGATAATTGAGTGAATTGAAGCTAAACATTAAACAGAAAAAGGGTCGCATAAGCGACCCCGATATAATAAAAAAGAAAGCCCTTTAAAAAGGGCCTTCGGTAAGAGCCTTAGCTCTTGGGTAACACCACATGATCTACGACGTGGATCACGCCATTACTTTGATATACGTTTCCGATTGTCACGGTAGACATTCCACCATTTTCATCTTTCAATACAATCTTACCATCTTTCATCATTGCCCAAATTTTTCCACCGGCAACTGTTGTAAGTTCTGCTGTACCATTTCCTTCTTTGATTTTATCACTGATTGCTTTTGCATCAAGTTTGCCTGCAACAACGTGATAAGTAAGAACTCCCTGGAGTGCTGCTTTGTTTTCTGGTTTCAGTAACGTTTCAACTGTTCCTTGTGGAAGCATACCGAATGCTGCATTTGTTGGTGCAAACACGGTAAATGGTCCTGCGCTTTGCAACGTTTCAACGAGGCCAGCGGCTTTCACTGCTGCAACCAGTGTTGTGTGATCTTTTGAATTCACGGCATTTTCAACAATATTCTTTGAAGGATACATTGCTGCGCCGCCTACCTGTACTGTTTTTTCTTTTGTTTGCGCGTTCGCGTAGTTTGCGAACAGTAGGCTTGCTGTAATAAACGAGGCAGTGATAATACGTTTCATAATTTCTGGTTTTTATTAAATGTTGTAAAAAAATGTGTACCTGCTTGTGATGGCATTAGTTACGTCGCGTGATACATGTTGGATTTTTTGAGTGGAAATTTTTTTGCTTGTTTTATCAATACTTTTATTTTCGCATCTTCATTAAACAAACACTTATGGCATACTGGCTGGTGAAATCGGAGCCGTTCAAATATTCCTGGTCACAACTGGTGAAGGATAAACAAACAACCTGGGATGGAATTCGGAATTATGCGGCCAGGCTACATCTTCGTGCGATGAAAAAAGGCGACCAGGTGTTATTTTACCATAGTAACGAGGGGTTGGAAATCGTCGGTATTGCCAAGGTTGCAAAAGAAGCTTATCCTGATCCAACAACCGCGGATGACGCATGGGTCGCAGTCGACATCAAAGCCTTTAAAGCCTTGAAAAAGCCTGTCACTCTTGCCATACTAAAAAAGGACAAACTGCTTGAGAATATGGCCCTGGTGCGACTGGGACGGTTAAGCGTTCAACCAGTAACAGAAATTGAGTGGGAGCGTGTGATGGAACTGTCGGGCAGTTAATGGCCCTAAGAATAATTGAACTCACATCTTGCGAAGAATCTCCATCAACTCAGGTTTTCTTCTTCTTGAAACATCTACCAACGTTTTATTGGATAGCAACAGCTGATGTTGTTTGGTGAGTTGTTGTACAAATTGAAGATTCACCAGGTGTGATTTATGTACACGCAGAAAATTATATTCTGCAAGCATTTCTTCATATTCCTTTATCGTTTTGGATGTCGTGATAGTTGTATTATCAGTAAGGTGAAAGATTGTATAGTTGTTGCTCGCTTCGCAATGGATGATCTCAGCAGGCGAAACCAGTTTCACCCCCAAATGCGTATGCAATGCAAGACGATAGTTCTTGTCTTCTTTTGTATTCATGTTGCTCATGAAATTCTTGTAGAGTAGCTGCAATTGCATCTTTTCATTTTTTCGCAGCAAGTACCTGTCGACCGATTCCTTCAATTCATCTGCATCGATTGGTTTTAAGAGGTAGTCAATTGCACTAAACCGAATCGCTTTAATCGCATATTTATTATAGGCGGTAGTAAAAATGACACTGAATGAATGTTGAGGAATTTTTGCGAGAAGTTCGAAGCCAGTGAGAAACGGCATTTGAATGTCAAGAAAGACAAGTTCTGGTTTGTAAGTTTCGATCATAGCAAGTCCTTCAACGGCACTTGTTGTTCTCCGTACCTGCTTAATTGAAGGAACATTTCTTTCAATCAGGTAATTCAGCATGTCGGCAGACAGCGCTTCGTCATCTATTATCAGTGCCCTGATCTCATTTTTATTCATACAGTACAGGGAATTTGATCGTGACTTTTGTACCACTTATTTTTCCGGTATCGTCTTTCAGGTCTTCCATGGTTAGGTTGCTTTCAATTTCCTTTTGTTGCTGCATCAAGCGCAACCTGTCGCGCACAATTTTCAATCCCCGGGATTGGCGTTTCTCTCCGTTTAATTCCTGCCCACGCCGCAATGTTGCAGCTTCTACTCCAATACCATTATCCTTTACAATGCATTCCAGTTGATCTTTTCCAGGTTTATGAAAATTGATGATCAGTCTTCGATCGCCTTCTTTATGTAGCAATCCATGCCAAATGGCGTTTTCAACGAGGGGATGAATAAGAAATGATGGCAATAATGTTTCTTCTTCGTCAAGCGCATCGTCGGCATGTATCGTATAAAAAAATGAACTTCCGAATCGGAGACTCTCTAACTGGAGATAGAGGTCAAGAATTTTCATTTCATCCTTCAGCGAGATCATACTGTTCTCGCTTTCCTCAAGTACGGTTCGCAGCAACTTCGAAAATTTGTTGAGGTATTGGAGCCCTTCATCCGTGCGCTTGCTTGCCACCAATTGTGCGATTGAGTTAAGGCTATTAAAAATAAAATGCGGATCCATTTGCGAGCGTAGCGAGCGAATTTCGAGCGTCGTTAACTGTTGTGTTATTGCCGCCTTTCTTTTTATTATCCCGATACGGCGGTGAAATAAGGCGTATGCAGTCAGCCCCGTCGCAATAATTAAAAAACCAATAAACCAGATCGATTTCCAAAATGGCGCAGTGATCGTAAAGGAAAACAACGCTGCTCGCTGACTTGCTGTTCCTTTTCCATTGACTGCTCTAACCTGGAACACATATTGTCCCGGCGAAAGATTGCCATAGGTGATACTTCTCGCTTCACCCGCATCGATCCAGTTTGTATCGAGCCCTTCCAGTTTATAAAAATAACGAACAGACCGTTGATTGGCGAAGTCGAGTGCCACATACGAAAAGTTCAACGAATTATCGTTGTAGGACAAGTTGCGAAGCCCGGGTGAATCCGGCACTTCTTCATTGTTTTTGATTTTTCTAACTGCTGCGATCCGAACAATAGGGGCCGCACTTGGTAAAAAAAGTTCATTGGGTGTAAAAGATGCAAATCCATTTGAGGTCGACGCCCAGATCACCCCATCTTTACTTTGAAAAAACTTAATGGCATAGTAGCCCGGGTTGATAAATCCATCGGATTCATTGAAATTCAAAACCCTGTTGTTGTATTTCTCAGAAAGACCAATAAAACTGATCCCAAGCGAACTGCCTGCCCAAACATTATTATCTGCATCGGCAAACACAGTGCGGTAATGAAGGGTACTAAGTCCATCCCTGGTTGTATATTTTTTTTTGATCTGCAATTCATTCTTTTCGTTAAACACGCATTGAAGAACACCTTCGCCGTTTGTTGCGATCCATACATTTCCTTTTCGGTCTTTCACCATGTCGTTAATAGAAATGGGCTTTTCATTGAACGTAAACCTGGCTAATGTATCGTTTAGAAGACGAAGTATTCCTTCTTCGCCGCCAATCCAAACTGTTCCATCGGGCGCTTCTATTCCACCATAAAACTTTGCATGGCGTGATGCGTTAGCCTGAAAGTGATATGCCCTGAAACGAACATGACGATTTTTATCGACTATTATTTGTGTGACTCCCTGGTCACCAATTGCAAACAGCCGATTGTCCGTTGTTTTCAGAAACTGGCTGAACGAATTATCGTGCAAACCATCCTCTTCCATGTAGGAGGTGAGATGATTATTTTCGAGAACCGCAAGTCCCTTATACCCGGTTGCGATCCATAGCCAACCCCTCTCATCTTCATATAATGCTTTTACTTCGGAAGGTGTAGGTATTCGCGTTAGCACAGAAAAGCCGGTTAAAGACTTCTCTATAATATTGCCCCGATTTGAGCCAAGTAAAATATTGCCGTTGTTTAACTGTGTAATTCCGTAATAATCGAAGTGAGCAGGAAAGATTTTATTGGGATCGTAGACTTTAAAGATTGACGGCTTGATTTTAACCAGACCGCTGAGCGAGGCGACCCAAAAAAAGTTGTCATCTTTCAACATATTCGTTGGCCAGATAAGCCCCTGGTCGGAAGTACCTACAAATCTGGATACCACAGAAGTTTCAGGATGGAAGTAATACATTCCGATTGTGCCCTGGAACCAGGTTCCTGCAAGCTGATCATCTACGCCTGGCTGTACTAAAAAACGATGCTGAATATTGGTATGCGCTCCATTTTCTATCCGGTGAATTTCTGTCTCGATCGAATTGAAGAAAACTTTCTCGTGGTTAACGGGGAGTAACGTAATTATCTTATCCCGCGTATCGGTAACTGTATGTAGAATTTCAATGGCATTATTATAGAATCGGTATAGTTGTGTTGGCTGCGCGAAGAATACAGTTCCATCTTCAGCCTTTTCAATTAACGTTACCTCAGGATCGGGGATGGATTTCCATTGCGGGAGAATATAATTTTGTAAAGAAGTTTTTTCGTTTCCATTGAGAACTGCCTGTGATGGTTTAAAATGTGCCGGGCCGTTTTGTGTCGCAAGCCAAATTGTTCCATCATCGTCTGCATATATATCATTTACTCCCTGCGGCTCGGGAGATTGACTGCTGATTTTCTTTATGTTGTGGTTGGAATAACAAAAAAGTCCGGCATTAGATCCAATCCATAAACGGTTTTGTTTGTCGGTGACGATCACGTTAACTGTGCCAATCAACTCATTGTCGGCCGTACGTGAATAATTATGAAATTCATATCCGTCATACCGGCTCAATCCTGCGGTCGTTCCAAGCCACAAAAATCCGTGCACATCCTTTGCGAGCGCCATTACTTCGGATGAAGCCAGCCCATGCGAGCTGTTATAAAACTCATAAGAATATGATGTTGGAATTTGTGCCTGCAAAGACTGCAAACAACAATGCGCTACTACTAATAACCGTATTGCCCGGTTTGTATAACTCAGTTTGTTCAATAGACTAATATAAGAATTTCAGATGATCGTACTCGTGTTAGATGAGTCCGATCTGCCGTAACCATCTTCCGCCCTTAAGGAATTCTTTTCGCAGCCTCTTGATTGTTTGACATCAGCTTTTCAACAAGTGCTTTCAATTCATCAATTTGCTTTTGCTGATTTTGTATGATTGATTGTTGTTCCTGGATTGCTTTGACGATCGGGATCACAAATTCTGCATAACGCAAGCCATAATAATCGGAATTGTTTTTTGGTTTATCGATACCACTGAAATCGTATTTCAATTGCAAAGCCGCTTGTTCAACTTCTTGTGCAAGAAAACCTGTTTGGGTCTGTTGTTCAACTGCTGCTTCATTTGATCGTTGGCGCAAACCATCAGGTGTTTTTAAGAAAACAGCAATTGCTTCCGTATTGAGTTGATAGGAGACAGGCCGCAACTTCATAATAAAAGGAAGTCCGGCAACATTTTCCTGGATATTTTTTTTGAATCGACCATCCGAGATAGTAGTCCATCCAACTGCCCCACCAATACTTAACACTGTACTGGCTCCGATACGAACCTGGCTTGAACCTGTTATTACGGAATTGTATCCGATCGCAGTTGAATTATTAAACCCGGCACCAGTAGAAAAAGCGTTTCTGCCCAACGCAGTATTCTGGTCACCTCCCGTATTCGCACCCAGTGCATTTTGACCAATAGCCGTGTTATTTCCTCCGGAAGTGTTTTCGGATAATGCGCCTTCTCCAACAGCGGTATTATAACTTCCGGATAAATTTTTCATCAACGCGTAAACCCCGACGCCGGTATTAAAACCTGCACCTCCGCTGGAAGACAGCGCTTCGTTGCCGACGGCGGTATTATTGATCCCTAATGTATTATTAACAAGGGCATTTACTCCGAATGCAGAGTTTTGACTTCCACCAGTCGTAAAATAAAGCGCGCCATAACCGACCCCGGTATTTGCTGTTCCAGTGGTATTTGAACTAAGTGAATTTGCTCCAATGGCGGTGTTGTTTCCAGCCACGTTGCTCGCGAGGGCCAACGCACCAATGGCAGTATTGTATCCGCCCGTAGAGTTTGAAAACAGCGCGTTGACTCCAATTGCCGTATTGCCATCACCTGTGGTCGTTGAGAGCATTGCATTGAATCCAAGCGCTGAATTAAATTCGCCGGATGTATTCCGCGATAATGCATCATGCCCCATCGCGGTGTTGCTACTTCCTGAATTCGTGCGAAATAACGCGCTGTCGCCAAATGCAACATTATATCTCCCGGTGGTATTGTTATGAAGCGCGGCGACGCCCATAGAAGTGTTGTTTGATCCCGATGTGTTCGAGAAAAGCGCGTCTTTTCCGACAGCCGTATTCAGTCGGCCGCCGACATTTGTCTTCAACGCGCTGGATCCAAAAGCAGTATTGGCTGATCCCACATTGAAGTAAAGAGCCTCATTCCCGACGGCTGTATTTTCGGAAGATGATGTATTCAATTTTCCGGCGGAGTGCCCGATAAATGTATTTCCTCTACCTGTTGAGTTATTGTATCCCGCATCTTTACCAACAAAAACATTTTCTGTTCCGCTGGTGTTTTGCGGACCAGCAGCGGATCCAATGAATGTGTTATTAGCCGCAATATTTTCCAAACCTGCATTTAATCCCACCATTGTATTTCCGGTACCAGTAAGATTTGAAAAACCAGCACTGCCTCCGACGTAAGTATTTCCTGTTCCTGATGTGGTTGAATAGCCAGCCTGTGAACCAACAAACGTATTGTTGCCGATGCCAACGCCAAAATGAGAATAACCTGCGTGGTCGCCAATAAAAGTATTGTTCCCGGTTTCAATTCCTCCGCCTCCTGCGAGATCGCCAAAAAAAACATTATTCTTCGCTGCATCTAATCTTCCGATACTGATATTGTTCTGACGAAAGGTTAGGGCAACGTTTGTCGTTGTTCCGATGAAGTTTGTTCCATCGGCGATGCTTGCATTGCCGGTTGTTGCCCAACCAGCATTGCCAGTACTCAATTCAGTCCATTGGCTTCCGTTATAAAACCAGAAACTGTTCGTCACATTATCGAATACTAATAAGCCCAGGCTTGGTGTAGGAATATTGGTACGCTGAGTAGTCGACATGCGCGGTACTAAAACTCCCTTAGTCGTACTCGTTATATCGAGTTGAGACGATATATGGGGAGTGCTGACGCCAATCCCCACGCCCTGGCCCAATAGCATTTGATTTGAGAAGAGCACAATTAGTATAGCGAAGTATTTTTTCATATTTAAATTTTTGAGGGGTACTGTGACAGTTCTATTGTTTTGCAAAACGCAATGGTGGAAAATTCTTGTTTGAAGAACGCAAAATGTACTGGCCGGCCGCATATCGTTTCATATCGAATTGAAAGGAATTCATGCCGGTGACAACGTTAATCGGTTTAGTGGTAATCAATCTGCCTTCGATAGTATAAACTGATAACAGCATCCTCTCCGACGAAGAAGAGTTGATACGAAGAACTGCTGCACTGGAAATTACACTTGGCGCCATAACCCAATTTTGCTTGTTGGGTGAACCTGGAACTGTTATTTGTTTAGAGTAACTGAATCGTTCATCCGCATCAATCATTTTTAACCTGTAAAAACTAATTGCGGATGTGTTGACTGTGTGAACGAACGTGTATTGTTGTCTAACGTTTGAAGCACTTCCTTTCGCATTCACTGATCCAACAGAATGAAAGTTGATTCCATCATTACTCCGCTCAATCTCAAATGATTTTGTATTGATTTCATCCGTTGTTCGCCATTGTAGTTTGATGTTGGCGAATTCTCGTGTTCCGGAAAAATCAATTAGTGTTAGTGGAACAATGCTGCCTGCACCAAATTTGTGAATGTAAACCGACTTTGTGTTCTGTACAAGAATTGCAGTACCCGGACCAGGATCGAAATCAACCGATTCCTCAAAATATCCGGTACTATAAACGCTGCCTGTCGGATCGATGGCTAAAGAAAGGCCCGCGTCAAGGGTCGATCCTCCAAATCGTGTGGCCCAGGCATAATCACCATTTGCAGTGAGTTTGCAGATAAAGATATCTGCGCTGAAGGCTGATAAGTTTTGCACACCGGGGCCGGGATCGAAGTCTCCCGTGTTGAGAAACAAACCGGTGATATAGACGTTGCCATTCAAATCACTTTGCACATCGCGGGAACCTTCGGGCGATGGTCCACCTAACTGTTTCACCCAAACAAAATCACCTGTACTATTAAACTTCAGTACATAAATATCGTCACTGCCGAAAGGGGTTAGCTGAGATACAGCCGGCCCGGGATCAAAGTCGGTAGGAAAATCAAAGGCTCCCGTAACAATGACATTGCCCGACGGATCAACACCCAATCCTTCTGTCTCATCCGAACCTATTCCTCCAAAACTTTTTGCCCATATTAAGTTTCCGCCGCTGCTCAGTTTCCAGACGAATGCATCCGATGAACCTGTTGATACGAGATTGAATACGCCCCCGGTCGGATCAAAATCTTTTGTTCCCTGGAAAAATCCGCCAATGATAATGTCACCAGCGCCGTCCATGATGATCTGCCTGCCTTGATTAAACCCGCCAGGAATTTGCCGCACCCAAACGAAGTCGCCATTTGAGTTTAATTTCGATACAAAGCAATCTCCTGAAATGCCGGAGCTCAACTGAACTACAGCCGCACCCGGATCAAAATCACAACTGCCCTGGAAATATCCCGTCGTGTAAACATTACCGTTATTATCAACAGTAATTGCGAATCCGAGATTCGCTTCAGTACCGCCAAGCCGCTTAGCCCAGGTAAAATCTCCATTCGCATCCAATTTGACAATGAACACATCATTTTGCCCGGCGCCTGTTAAGTTGAACACGCCAGGACCAGGATCAAAATCAAGCGTCAAACTGAAATGCCCGACGAGATAGCTATTTAAACTTGCATCCACTTTAACAGCTTCGATGAAACTCCCGGTTGGAAACTGGCGAGCCCAAACGAAATTTCCTGCGGAATTAAGTTTCGACAGATAGCCCGTTCCATTCGCACCGTCGAGAAGGAATGTACCCGGCCCCGGGTCAAGATCATGAAAACCACTGGCCGATAGTCCGCCAGTTGTATATACATTGTTGCTGGCATCGAGCACCAATGATTTGCCGTCGATTCCGCCGACGTGCCGGACCCATTCAAATGATGGAAGTTGTGCACTCGCACACAACGTCATTAATAAGATGAAACAAGAAAAAATATTCTTCATGAAAGTTGTGGGTTAATGATTTCGGATTAGTTAGTTCCAAACGAATGGCTATTTGTCTTCCAATTACGTACGATTGATGACCAGACTTTATTCAATGTTGACGAATTGAACTTCTCCCTTCGCGCTATTTCTCCCCGGAACTCCAACGATCATATTATAACCGCTTATACTTACTGACGAACCGAAACCGGGCGCATAAAAAGTGGTCTCAATAAAATACGGATCGGTGATTTCTCTTTGTAACTGCCAGTCAAGACCATTTTTTTTATAGATCCAGATTTGCCCTGCCAGGGTGGAATTGCCAGGGTTCGCGGTGACCAGGAATTCACCATTATATTCTCTCATTAGGTAACCTTGAAATTGAATAGTATTCATTGCTTTTACCCAAACTCCAATATTTGAACGATAAAACGTGTAAGCATAATCGCTTGAAGCAACTACTACGGTGTCGTCGCTCAATGTAAAATGCGAAGCAAACGAAGTGCTTGTATTTTCGGGTGGTGAAACAATTTTCTGCAGATGTGACCATGCTGGGATAGAAAAACTGTTGTAGACATATACACTCCCCGTACTCCCGGCAGAGACATCATCACTGGGACTGGAGATCATTGCAGTTTCTCCACTCAAACAAACACGGGTTCCATATGTATCATTCGCCAGGCCATCATTTGCTGTAAATTTTTTGGTGAAGGACCATGATACTGCGGAGCGTGTATAGAGATAGCCACTGCCCTGGTTTTGCAAAGCCCCAATGTCGTCGTGAGGTGAGCCAACCAAGAGGTAGATTCCATCAATTGCGACAGAATTTCCGAACGCATCTAAAGCGGCGCCATCTGCAGCAACAACTTTCGTCTGTTGAATCCAGTTAGTACCATTTCTGAAAAATACATATGCCGATCCCTGTTCGATCGTTCCGTTTTTATCTCCAGGCGCACCAATCGCGACGTAGTCACCATTAATGTCGACACTACCGCCAAAATAATCGGCGCTTGCTCCATCACTTGCGGTTATTACCGCCTCCTGTGTCCATGCTCCATTGATACGATGAAAAATATATACCGCACCCGTGGATTGATCCAGCGCGTTTTTATAGGACGATGCCCCCACTGCAGCATAATCCCCACTCATGCTTACAGTATTTCCGAAATAGCTGCCCGCCTTACCGTCGATTGGTGCATACGGTACCGGCTTTCCATCTTCGCTATTTATAAAGGATAATTGGCCCCAACCTGGAGACTGATAGATAAAAAGGTTACGTTTATCGGTATCAAAAACGAGAAGACCCGGTTCAGGATTTGAGATTGCTTTTCGTTGCGCAGTTGTCATCCTTGGTACGAGTACTCCTTTCGAGTTGCTGCTGATATCAAGTTGTGCAGACGGGTTTGGGTTGGTTGTTCCAATACCGACACTCTGTGCTGTTACAATGAGTGTGGTTTGAATCAAAACCAACAAGCAGAAAATATATTTAATCATAAATGAAAGCGATAGTTGGTTGTTGGATGAAATTCGTAAGGAGCCTGGTTAAAATTTTAATTTTGAATGATTAATGTTCAGGTGAGATTTCATGCGATGAATAGTAATTTGTCATTATTGACTTGGACCTATGTTCCCGCAAACTTTCGGAGAATATTTGTACTGTCCCTGTACACTGCCATCGGAAAATGCCACGATATATGCTTTTGAATCGATAACTGCACTTGCCGAGTAGTAGGAGTTCACGTTCAACAATGGCGCAATCGGTGCCCATGAATTCGACGTCGCTGAGTACTTATAAAATGAACTATCATTAAGCCCTACGTATGCAGTATTATTAATTACAAAAGCTAATGGACTATCCTCCACCGCACCGGGGTAAGGCGCTTTCACGTCCCATGCGTTCGTGACTGGATTGTATGCAAGCAACGTCTTATAACGTGTGTGATCTCGTTCGAGCAGCCAGGTTGTCTGATTGGTACCGCCAACGACATACCCGATGTTACCTATAGTAAAAGCAGCTGCATGATTACGGCCCGGAACATCATTTGGGTAGCTTGCCTTTTGGCTCCATGAGTCGTTGACAGAATTATATGCCCAAAGATCTTTTCGTTGTGTATTGTTATATCGCCCTCCGGTGAGATAAGCTTTGCTATCAATGACGAATATGCTAAAATCAAATCGAAATGGCCCGGGAAAACTCGCTTTTTCCGTCCAGGTGTTGTTTGCAATTTGATATTGCCAAAGACGGTTGGGTGATGGGGGCGTTTGTAGGATATATGCATTTGCACCAACAACGAAAAGTTGGTGAGCATAATCATAGTTTGGAACATTGGATGGGATCGAAGTCCAGGTACTTCCGTCAAAGATGTATACGCGCTGCTCCGTGACAGATGGCACGTACATCTTGTTGTTGTAACCGAAGAAATCATTATCAAAATAAACTTCACCGATGCCATTGCCAAAAGGCCATGGATAAATTTGTTTCCATGAATTTCCGAAACATGGTACTGGTTCACCAAGTTCGTCTACGGATAAAGCATCGCCTGAAAAGTTTTCTTCCTTCTTGCAGCAAAAAAGTAAAAGAGAAAAGCTGAGCGCAAAAGTTATCTTTTTCATTTTGTTGCAGGTGTGGTTGTATTAGGAAAAATTGCAGATAAAAATCATGGAGTTGTTCCCGGAGGACAATATTTTGGCGTGTAGCGATACATTCCAGCTGTTCCGGTTGATTTAAAAACATAGCCCTTTGAATTGAT
>JACMLR010000276.1 GCA_014379515.1 Chitinophagaceae bacterium | reverse complement strand
TTCCTGTCTTAATCCGTTGATTTCACTTAAGTGCAGTAATGAATTCCAAATACGATCTTTTGTGTCATCGTCCTTTACAATGTAATCGAATGCACCATTTTTTAATAAGTTGATAGCGGTGCTAACGTCTTCCTGTCCGGAGATAATAATCACCTGGATGCCGGGATGAACTTCCTTAATGCGTTTGAGCACTTCGCTTCCATCCATATCGGGCATAGAATAATCAAGTGTAACAACATCTGGTTGTTCGTAGAGACGACCGAAAAAATCTTTTGAATTGTCGAAGCGTTTTACTTCGAAATCAGGATTGAGGGAAAGATAATGCTGCAGCATGGAGCCATACCAGGCATCATCTTCCAAAATGAAAATTTTGAGTCCGTTTGGGTTTTTCATCGACATAGGATTGGGTGACTCTATAACGCTGAGACAGTAATTTTATTCCCAAATGAAGAATCTTTCCCGGTCGGCTAGCAGAATATTTAAATGAGGCCTAAGTTATTCGCTACCAATTGCTAATCGTTTCCACCTACCGGAACTCGTCGGATATTTATCCACAATCCACCCGATCAACCGGCCTTCGCCTGATTAGTTATCTTTGATTCATGAGCATTAACAGGGAGAAACTCACTCAGCAATTTTTGAAAGAGTATGAAAAGCTGAATAGCGAACAACAAAGTGCCGTCAACCAGATTGAAGGACCAGTGATGGTTATTGCGGGTCCCGGAACCGGGAAAACTCAAATCCTTGCCAGTCGAATTGGAAAAATATTATTAGAAACGGATGTCTCGCCAGAAAATATCCTGTGCTTAACCTACACGGATGCGGGAGTGGTGGCTATGCGCCGTAGGTTATTGCAATTCATCGGTCCGGATGCCTATAAAGTAGGCATTTATACATTTCATGCTTTTTGCAACGATGTAATACAGGAAAACCTTTCCCTGTTTGAAAAAACAGCCCTCGACCCGGTGTCGGACCTGGAGAAAATAGAGATGCTCAAAGAACTCGTCGACCAGTTTCCGAAGAATCATCCATTAAAACGATATCGCGGAGATGTGTATTATGAAATCACGAACCTGAAGCAACTGTTTAGTGATATGAAGCGGGAAGGTTGGACCAGCGTTTTCCTGAATCAAAAAATAGAGGAATACATTCAAAGTCTTGAACTCCGCGACGAGTACATCTATAAAAGGAAGCAGAAGGAATTCAATGCCGGCGATAAAAATGTGAACAAGATAGCGGAGGAAGTTGGACGGATGGAAAAGCTGCGAGCAGCGGTAAATGAATTCGACACATTTCAGCAAATGATGAAGAGGCGAAATCGCTATGATTTTGAAGACATGATCAATTGGGTTATTACTGCTTTCGAAGAAAACAATAACCTTCTTTCAAATTACCAGGAACGCTATCAATATATTTTGGTAGATGAGTACCAGGATACAAGTGGTACACAAAACAGGTTGGTAGAACTACTGATTAGTTTTTGGGATCGACCGAACGTATTTGTTGTGGGTGATGACGATCAAAGTATTTATCGATTCCAGGGAGCGAATATCGAGAACATGAATCAATTCATGAATAGTTATTCGGATTTACTGGTAGTGGTACTGGAAAAAAATTACCGGTCGACTCAACCCATACTAAACGTTTCAAAGGCACTCATCGAACGCAACCGCGAGCGATTGATTCACACCCGACCGGATCGCCAGCTTACCAAAGAATTGTTGGCGTCGAACATTGCCATTCTACACCTGGAACACTCCCCTGTTTTTAAACAATTTGAATCGCAACGCGCTGAGATGATTGGCATTGCAAGTGAAATTGAACAATTGGTTGCGGAAGGAACCGAGCCGGGCCGCATCGCAGTAATTTATAAGGAAAATAAATACGGCGAAGAGCTCGCTCAATACTTCAAGCTGTTACAACTACCTGTGTACAGTAAACGCCATCAGAATATTCTCGAGATTCCTGTCGCAAAAAAAATCCTTCTAGTCTTAAAGTATATCGCTGCCGAACATGATGTTCCATATGGTGGCGATGAGATGCTTTTTGAAATTCTCCATTTCAATTGGTTTAACATTCCATCACTGGAAATTGCTAAGCTTAGTGTAGAGGTTGCCGGAAAACAATTTAGTGACGACAAAACCTCATTACGACGGTTGTTATCCGAGAAAGCAAAGGAAGCTCCTAAAGATCTTTTCTCACAGGGCCTTCATCCGGCACTGAAGAAAGCATCTGCCATTGTCGAAAAACTAATCACCGACTCGGTTAATGTTACTCTTCAGCAATTATTCGAGAATGTAATTCGGGAAGCAGGTGTTGTAAATCATATTATGCAAAGTCCGGATAAACACTGGCAATTGCAGGTCGTAACCGGACTATTCGATTTTGTGAAAGACGAAACGCGTCGGAATCCTTTCATGAATTTAGAGAAGCTGACCAATATCATCGAGCTGATGGAGCACGAGGAATTGAAATTGCCATTGGTCCAGGTTAGCGGAAGCGATAAAGGAATTAATCTCTTAACCGCGCATGGATCTAAAGGACTCGAGTTCGAACATATTTTCCTGACAGGATGTAACTCATCTCTCTGGGAGAAGAAGAGGAAACCATCTGGAGGATACAGTTTGCCGGACACGATTTGGTCGAGCAATCTTCCCGAAGGAAAAAAATCTACGTTACAAAAACAAAAAGATGAGGAAGAGCTGCGCAGGTTATTTTATGTGGCATTAACGCGCGCGGAAAAACATCTGCACATTTCATTTAGCCGGTACAAAAATGATGGAAAAGAACTCGAACCGTCGATGTTCATTGCGGAAATACGCGATCAGCATCCGGAAATGCTGATTGAGCCAACTGCAGTAACAGACGATCAGTTCGTGCGATTCGCTTCGATTCCGTTTGGAGAGATGGCACCAGAAATAGGTAAACTTGAGAAAGAATTCGTTGAAAGATTGCTAGAGAAATTTGTGATGAATGTTACGGCATTGAACAATTATCTCAAATGTCCATTGGAGTTTTATTTCAAGAATTTGGTACGAATTCCTTCACCCAAAAATGAAGCAACCGAATTTGGATCTTCAGTGCATTTTGCACTTGAGCAATTATTCCACAAACTGCAGGCAAGTGGAACTGATACGTTCCCTTCCAAACAAACTTTCATTGGCGATTTCGAGTGGTATATGCATCGACACCGCGAGAGTTTCACGCAGGAACAATTTGATCGGCGTCTTGAATATGGACAGGAAGTTCTATCAAATTATTACGACAAGTACATTAATGGTTTCAATAAAATCGTTGCAATTGAACGAAACATTCGCAATGTCGTGCTGAAAGGAGTTCCATTGAAAGGCAAACTCGACAAACTGGAATTCGATGGAAAGTCGGTTAATGTGGTCGATTACAAAACGGGCGATCATGAGAAGGCATTAAAGAAACTGAAGCCCCCTAATGAAAAGGATCCAAATGGAGGCGACTACTGGCGGCAGGCAGTTTTTTATAAAATACTTGTTGACAACTACGGTCAAAAAGATTGGAAGGTGGTGAGTACTGAGTTTGATTTTATCGAACCTGATAAGAAAAAGCAATATAGGCGAGAGAAACTGGTAATCGCTCCGGAAGATATCACGACAGTGACGCAACAGATCGAAGATGTTTGGCAGAAAATTCAGGCCCACGAGTTTTATACCGGTTGCGGAAAAGATAAATGTCACTGGTGCAATTTTGTTAAAACGAACGATCTGCAAATCGCACTTCATGAAGTTGAGGAACCTGAGGAGGAGAACGAATTGTTTTAATGCATTATTAGCAAATAAATCCCCTCGCTTTAGTATCAACACTTTAAGTTTGCGGTTCGTTTATGCAATCAACGTTATCAATTAAATCGGTCTTAGCAGTACTCACATCAATGTTACTGTTGTTTCAGTTGTTTACTGCTCCTGGCTGTGCGAACCAGGTTCCCCCTGTTGGTGGCCCTCGCGATTCCATTCCGCCAGTCCTGATGATATCAAGACCTGTTGATTCAACCCGAAATTTTAATGGAAAAAGAATTGTTCTTGAATTCAATGAGTTTGTAACCCTGGACCGCATAACCGAAAACCTGCTGGTTTCTCCGACGCCGAAGGTCAATCCCATTGTTGATGCCAAGTTGCGCACCGTCACAATCAATATAAAAGACACGTTGGAACCCAATACAACGTACGTCTACAATTTCGGCAATGCTATCAGGGATGTGAATGAAGGAAATGTGTTCAAAAATTTTAGCTATACCTTTTCTACTGGCAACACGATTGACGAAGAGGAAATATTTGGGCGGGTAATTCTTGCGGAGACCGGGAAAACTGATAGTACACTTATTGCAGTTCTGCATCGAACAGCGGATGATTCTGCAGTGTCAAAAGAACGCCCACGATACATAACGCGACTTGATCGCGACGGAAATTTTCGTTTTCGCAATCTTCCACCCGGTACCTTTTATTTATATGCCTTTAGTGATCCTGGGTCGAGACGTTATCAACAGCCAAGTCAGATGTTCGCGTTTGCAGACAGTCCGGTAAAAACAACCGAGGTTCCGAAGCCACAGATTTTATATGCCTATGTTGAAAAACCAGAAGTAAAAAGGGCAACGCCTTCTGTTGAGCGGCCGACTGGTTTGCGAGGCGCGAAGGCAACAGAAGATAAACGCTTGCGCTTCGAAACCAACCTTCAAAATGGGGAATTGGATTTGCTTCAACAGCTGGAATTTTATTTCAAAGCAGCTCCAATCAAAACACTTGATAGCAACAAAGTGATTTTCACTGATGACAAGTTTGTACCTATTACTAATTACAGGCTTCTCCGTGATACAGGCAACAGCAAACTGACACTTGTATATGCGTGGAAAGAAAATACAGCTTATAATCTTATTGTCGCAAAGGATTTTGTAACCGATACAGCGGGAAGAATGTTATTAAAAGATGATACACTTTCTTTCATGACAAAAAAACTGGGTGCATATGGAGAGGTAAAATTGCGCTTCATCAATTTGGATCTAACAAAAAATCCTGTACTGCAGTTCATTCAAAATGATCAGGTGATGATTAGCCATAGCTTTACGAACAATCGCTTCGATGCAAAAATATTTTTACCCGGCGACTATGAGCTTCGTATTGTCTTCGACGAAAACAAAAATGGGAAATGGGATCCGGGTAAATTTTTCGGAACCCGCAAGCAGCCTGAACGTGTGATGTTGGTACCAAGAAAATTGACGGTGAAAGCAAATTGGGTAAACGAAATCGACATTACTCTTTAATCACGGACAATTCCGGCTGTAAGTTCACATTACTTATTACTAATACAATCTCGCTAAGGCGCCAGGTCGCAAAAAATACACTTCGATTGAGCAGATCTAGGAATGAATGCGCGCCTTTGCCTCTCCGCGACTTTGCGCGAAATGTATGCGGTATTCGCTGTGCCGCTCCCGCTTAGGCGGGACGAGAAACAAATAACATGTTCCCCTGCCGCTGCCCCTGTATCTTTGCCGCATGCAATTTTCATCTTCTTTATTGGAGAATGCCGTCAACGAATTTGCCCGCTTGCCCGGAATTGGCAAAAAAACAGCACTTCGCCTGGTTCTTCATTTATTAAAAACTGACCCCGCCAAAGTCGAGGCATTTGGTGATGCGGTTTCGAGGATGCGCAATGAGATCAAATTCTGTCAACGCTGTTTCAATGTTTCCGATGCAGATATATGTTCGATTTGCTCAAACAGCCTGCGGAGACAGGAAATAATTTGCGTGGTTGAAAACATTCGTGATGTGATTGCAATTGAAAGCACGCAACAATTTAGCGGTACTTATCATGTGCTCGGGGGTATAATTTCTCCGCTTGATGGTGTTGGACCAGATCAGCTCAATATCGATCCGCTAATTCATCGTGTCCATAAAGAGAAACCGCAAGAGCTAATCTTCGCTTTAAACCCCAATATCCAGGGGGATACAACGATCTACTATATTCAGAAGAAGTTGAATGCCAGCCCCGAACCTACCACGGTTCGAATTACGACTATCTCAAGGGGAATCGCCTTCGGAGGCGAACTTGAATATGCAGATGAACTCACACTTGGCCGCAGCCTTCAGAACAGGATGCCGGTTGAAAGCTATATGTCTAACCGCTAAGCCATGTTTGCTTTTTATGCTGACATAGTTTAGCTTTGCAGCCTGTTACAGGTGGATTTGTTTATTGTTCGGCCTGTCAAAAAAATTGAACTAATAAACGCCACGAAACTCCCTCACAGGTTTTCCAACGTTTATAGTTCGGTCTGCAGCACAACAATGCTGGATTCGCTTCGTGAATGCAAGCGAACATCTTTTCGAATCCAGAAATTCCCCTGCAGATTCACCGATAAATTTTGAAACGATGGACATCAGAAAAGAATTAGAAAAGCGCATATTGGTAATCGACGGTGCAATGGGCACGATGATTCAGAAACACAAACCTACTGAAGCTACCTATCGCGGCGAAAGGTTTAAAGACTGGCATACGGACGTTAAGAATAATGCCGATATCTTAAATATCACCCAACCACAAATCATCGAAGGTATTCATCGCGATTACCTCGAGGCCGGAGCGGATATCATCGAAACAAATACGTTTGCAGCAACAGTAATTGCACAGGCAGATTTCGATCTTCAACCCTTCGCATATGAAATGAATGTTGAAGGTGCCCGGCTTGCTCGCAAAGCAGCAGACGACTACACTAAAAAAAACCCGGCGAAACCAAGATTTGTTGCTGGGGCAATCGGACCATTGAACAAGACGCTTTCGCTTTCTCCGGATGTAAATAACCCGGGATTCAGAGCTGTTACTTTTGATGAAGTTGTTGAAGCTTATTACGAACAGGTTAAAGGCCTGGTTGAAGGTGGAGTTGATACATTATTGATTGAAACGATCTTCGATACCTTGAATGCGAAAGCAGCCATCTTCGCTATAAAAAAATTCTTCCGTGACAATCCCACTGCTCCAAAAAAGGAAGTGATGATTAGTGGAACGATTACGGATGCATCGGGCAGAACATTATCCGGCCAAACACTTGAAGCATTCTATACTTCCATTGCGCATGCGAAACCGTTGAGTGTTGGATTGAATTGTGCACTTGGTGCAAAGGAAATGAGACAATACATTGCTGAGCTTTCGACCATTGCTGGCTGTTACGTTTCTGCTTATCCGAATGCCGGACTTCCGAATGCAATGGGTGAGTATGATGAAGCCCCGGAGGATACTGGTCATTATCTTGAGGATTGGGCCAGGGAAGGCTATGTCAATATTGTTGGAGGCTGTTGCGGAACTACTCCTGATCACATTCGTCATATCGCTGATCATGTGAAAACAATCAGTCCAAGATCTCTACCCCAATTAGAAATAGAATTAGTATAAAAACATGAGTGACCCTTCAACTATCAAACCTTTTCTTCGCTTATCCGGATTGGAACCTTTGGTGATCAGGCCGGAAACATTGTTCGTTAATATCGGCGAACGAACGAATGTAACCGGATCAAAGAAATTTGCGCGGCTCATTCGTGAAAATAAATATGAAGAAGCACTGAGTGTTGCAAGGCAACAGGTTGAAAACGGTGCGCAGATCCTCGACATCAATATGGATGACGCATTGCTTGATGGAGTAGAGGCAATGAAAACGTTCGTCAACATTCTTCAAAGTGAACCGGACATTGCGAAGATTCCGCTGATGATCGATAGTTCTAAGTTCGAAATAATCGAAGCAGGACTCAAATGTGTGCAGGGGAAATGCATTGTGAATTCAATTTCGATGAAAGAAGGCGAACCGAAATTCATCGAACAGGCAATCATCTGCCAGAGTTACGGAGCATCAGTAATTGTAATGGCGTTCGATGAAAAAGGCCAGGCGGATACGGAAGATCGTAAAGTTGAAATTTGTCACCGCGCGTACAAGATATTGACGGAACAGGTTGGCTTTGATCCGCAAGACATCATATTCGACCCGAATATTTTTGCAATTGCAACAGGCCTTGAAGAACATAATAATTAT
>JACMLR010000275.1 GCA_014379515.1 Chitinophagaceae bacterium | reverse complement strand
ATTTCTAATGTGCGGATTAAATACACTTCACGCAAATGAGCCCAATTGCAATCAAGACATAGGGACGAACCTAAGGAATTCGCACATTAGCAATTCGCCATTCGCACATTAACTAGTGGCCCGCAACAACGGAATCTTCACATAAAACGTTGTTCCTTCTTCTTCCTTTGTTTCGAACCAGATTTCACCTTCGGCATTTTCGATAATGCTTTTGCTCATTGCCAGTCCGAGACCGGTGCCAGAGGTTTTTGTAGTGAAGTTTGGTGTAAAGATTTTCGACCTTGTCTGTTCGGGAATTCCCTCGCCATTGTCGGTTACACTGACGACGATGTATTCACCACTCAACTCTTCATTAATCATCACCGCTTTCCGATCTCTTGTTGAAGCGGCATCCAGTGCATTCTGCAATAGATTTGTGAAGAGGCGATTCAGTTGAGTTTTATCTGCAAACAACAACACCCGATGATCGAGCGGGGTCCATGTGAAATCAAGATTGTCTGTTGCTTCGTATAGCGAAGACAACGAATAAAGAAGCTCGTGCAGATCGAAAACTTCTTTACGAGGATTACCAATGTTTGCAAATTGAGAGAAGTCCGAAGCGATTTTGGAAAGGTGATCAATTTGCTCCACCAGGGTACGCGCAACATTGGACGTCATTTCCTTCACATTGGAAGAATTATTGTCGATCGCCTTTTGCAGGTATTGAATGCTAAGTTTCATTGGTGTCAGCGGGTTTTTAATCTCATGCGCAACCTGCCGGGCCATTTGCCGCCACGCACCTTCCCGTTCGCTCTTCGCAAGGGCCTCGGCACTCTCAGCTAGTTTCTGCACCATCTTATTATATTCTTTTACCAGTTCACCAATTTCATCGCGTCGCTTCCACTCAATTTCTTCATTCATCTTCCGCAAGTTGATCTCGCGCATTTTGTGGCCAATAAGCGTAAATGAATAGGTAATACGATTCGTGATAAGTAAGGATATCGCGCCAGCGACTAAAAAAATAAATGCATTAAGGTTGATCAAGGTTACAAGGAAATTAGAGATTTCCTGTTTGAGCTCGTCCTGTGTACTGTAAGATGGAACATTGAGATAAGCATACACTGTTCCATCCTTGTTACGAATCGGGTTGTAAATACTTAGGTAATCTACCTTACCCATGCGCTCATTTTTAACAGTTTGAACAGCCTTCTGAATGTGCAGACTGTAATATGCATCGGGGTTCATCTTCTCACTCAATACACCTTTGTTATAGATCAGTGGCTTTGAAGTCACTTTAAGATTACCCAATGTATCGTACAGGTTGACATCGGTACCATGGATTTCCGAAATATCCGCCATCATTCGCTCCAGTGAAGAATTTACACCAACCTCAAATAGCGGCACCCCATCGTTGAACTGTTCATGATCATCAAGCCGCTTCTGGACCTGGTTGATCATGATTTGCATTGCGCGACTTAACCGTTCCTGGTTGTTACGCTCATAACGATTAATAAAGAAAAGTATCGTCGCCGCACCGATGACGATGAATGATAGCAAACTGATCATGATGATCGTGCTATGGATCTGCATACGGATACTGAACTGCCAGTTGCGTCGCATCGAGCCCCATTGAAAGCGGCTTCGCAGGATTAACGAGGTAACCCAATACAATGCAAGCAGGAAAAGGAAGGTGCTGAAAAGATAGGCAAATAGGGTAATGGCTTCGAGGAAGGAATTATTCTTTCGAGCTACTACAACAACTTTATCTGCGGAATGATACCATAATTCTTCAAACGCGCCGTTGCGGCGTTGTTCAAACTCGGGCCGCGGAACATCGCCCGGCGATAACCGGATAGGAAAAGCATATTCGTTGTAATAGTTGATTAATTCGAGTCCCGAATAGATAGCATAAGAATATAGAGGCGAGTATTCCGGCAAAAGCTCTTTGGATTGTTTAAAAAGTTCCGGAATCAGCGCATCGTTTTTGTAGCGCTTTGGATCTGCGAGAATGAAAAAATATCCAATGAGTGAGCTATCAACATCTTTTACTTCTTTGAGGGAGATGTAGGAGTATTTATCGAAGGCGCGCTCGAAGTAGCGCAAACTCGCAATGTTCGTGGTTTTTCCTTGCAAGCGAAAGATGGTGTTCAGGGTGTCGAATGAAATTGGATCGTCGTTATACAATGGCTTGGGCGATGAAGCATTGTCAAAAGTATAAATTCGCGTATCGAATTTATTCAGATACGGACCAAAGTTGGTATTGATGATACTATCTTTCAATCGCGCGTTCGAGATTGGATTTTTGAACTTCTCGAAGTTTGGCGAAAGAAAATCATTATCGAGATAAGTAAGCGCGATACTTAATAAGCGCTCGTTTGCGGGGTCAGCTTGAACAGCTAATTTTTCAGCGAAGATTTTTCGTTGCTCCAATTCAATCTTGCGATTTTCCGCTACAATTACGGCAGCGATAGAAAACGAAAACACGAACAGCCAGAACAATACTTCGGAAACATTCAAGCGAAACCGGAGCCCTGAAAACACTTCTTGTTGCATCATCCACATAAACCCGGTGAACCAGATCAGTACAAAAAGATTTAATTCTACGATTTCCGGATCCCGGGTGAACGAAAGAATCGATAATCCTAAAAATCCGGCAATGATATATAACACATTATTCGAGCGACCAAGCAATTCCCGAAGCATCTTAAAAACAACCTGGGCAAGAAAAAAATACCCAAGCACTAATGTGGCGAGAATGATAAAACCAACAAAACTATATTCAGATAAGCTATCATAGTTTGTTACATTAAACGAAATGCGGGCGTCGGCCACCATACTTTGAAGAATTCGTGCTACCACGAAGGTGGATGCCACGATTACCGCAAGTAAAAAGATGGATAACAACCAGTTCTTCCATTTAGTGATGAATGGAACAACGGTCATGTTTCCAATTCGTCTATTAACGAATACAGCTACCCAACAAAAAAGCAATGCATTGATGAAGAGATCACCTAATGAACTCAACACGAAACTGGACCCATAAATCGTGGGATCGAACAATTCAAACTGCCGGAGATCGAGCACCTGTGGAAAATAGTAGGTGCCGAGCCGCAGTAATGTGAGGATGGTAAGGAGAAACAAAACGCCCCACCATAAATTCCATTTTTCGGCGATGCGATGTGCAGTATAATGAACGAACCAGAAAAATAAAAAGACGCCGACAAACGCACAGATCATCGTCCACCAACTGCTCCGTTGATGTTGCGAACTGATTTGTTTCAAATGAAACAGCGTGTTGCCATAAGAACTCTTTACGGGATAATCGGTGGCCGTATAACTTATATCCACTCGTTGCAATGCATCCGGAAACCCATCGAATTCAGTCTTAAGATTCGCAATCTCAATAAAATATTTCCACATTACTGGTATCAACGCCTCAACACTATATTGGCGATCATGCAGCGTAATGAATTTACTGACGTGTACATAAAGGCCATTGGCGAGTGTAACAAGCCGGCTCACGTTTGTTTCCTCCAACAAATTTATCGGCGGAATAGCACTCTGCGTGTTCCAGAAGAGAAGTCGCGGTTCACCAAATTCAATCTTCTCATAAACAAAAAAGCCGAATTCAATTTTCTCATCGAGTAATTTTTTAAGATCCGATTCTTTATAGCGTTGGTCGATCAGGGAATTGAGCAGTGCAGTATCGGCGGCGAGACGATTAAAAGCATTTTCTTTCTCCCGGATTTTATGTTGGATTCGTAGCGAATAGAAACTTGCAGAGGTTGTGCCAACCACATACTTATTGAGAAGAAAAGCTGTCGCAAAGAGTATTAGTGCCGCAACTAAAAGGTAAAGGTGAGAGTCAATAAATTTTTTGAAAAGATTCTTCAAGTACCGGTATTTTGTTTTTTGATCTCGTTCCAGATGGCGTCCATTTCTTCAAGCGTCATGTCCACAAGTGCCTTCCCTTTTTTTACTGCGGCAGCTTCCATTCTTGTAAATCGATCGATAAATTTTCGGTTTGTCCGTTCCAGTGCAGATTCGGCATCTACCTGCAAAAATCGTGCGTAATTGATCAATGAAAAGAACACATCACCTAACTCCTCTTCCATTCTGTCGGGATCGTTTGCGGCAATCGTTTCTTTGAGCTCTCCAATTTCCTCTTCTACTTTCTCCCAAACCTGATCGCGATTGTCCCATTCGAACCCTACCTGTTTCGCTTTCTCCTGTAACCGAATTGCTTTAACTGTTGCAGGTAACGATTTGGGCACACCAGCAAGGACTGATGTCTTACCCTCTTTCATTTTCAGCTTTTCCCAATTGCGTTTAACATCTTCATCATCTTTCACCTCAACATTACCATAAATATGAGGATGACGGGAAATCAATTTGTCGCAAACCTGGTTGATGGCTTCATCCAACGTAAATTGTTGCTGCTCGGTACCAATCTTTGCATAAAAGACAATATGAAGCAGAAGGTCTCCCAGTTCCTCCTTGATTCCTTTCCAATCCTTGGCGGAGATTGCGTCGGCAAGTTCATAAGTCTCTTCAATGGTAAGAGAGCGCAATGTCTCGATTGTTTGTTTTTTATCCCAGGGACATTTCTCGCGAAGCTCATCCATTATATTGACCAGGCGCACGAAAGCTTTTTCAGAAGTATTCTCCATGGTTAACAATTATAAACTGTATGCCGAAAAGAAGAACGATATCATAAACAAAAATACAATCACGTTTATAGTCAGGAAATTTAGCAAGAGAAACTTGACAAACGTTTTGAAACGACGCTGACCGTAAAAGTTCCGCATTGCTTTATAGACATACCAAATTGCGTGAATGAAGAAGATTAGCCCGAGTAAATTGACCGAATCTACTCCACTCGCATCACTAATCTTGCTGATCGTAAACATCATCAAAAGGTTGATGAACGAATAGATATAAATATGAACAAGAAAGATAGCATGCGTTGTAAAGTAGAATTGTTTACGTCGGCGGATGTATAACAGTTTTAGGATTAGTGCAATTAATGGTAATGAGATGAACAATATTTGCGGGAAGCTGTGAACGAAGCGATCGATCCATTGCTCGAAAACTTCTTCCGGTCCCTCCTTCTCCATCTTTTCATTGATAGAAATCTCCTTTCGAAGTGTCTTCTTTTTCAGCCAGCCATCACGCCTGGCAATTGGAAGCGCTGACTGCACAGAGTCGTATTCCTGCACTGATCCGTACTGATCGTTTTGATAAAAGAGGTTAAAACTGTTTCGCTTTTTTGATCCCGATTTTTTACGCTCTGTTGTATCCGTAAAACGAGCCAGGTAATCAAGGCCCTTGAGAACCTCGATTGAATCGGCTTTCGTTTTGGCGTTCTTGAGTGCGCGGGCGCGGATCTCATCGGCCGAAATGGGAGTTGCAGCAGGTACAGATTTTTTTGATGAGGTAATATTGAAATTCTTCATACTGAAGAAGAATGTAAAGAACAATATAAAGAAGAGCGCTGATGTAAAAACGTACATCCTGACAGGATTCAAATGCCGCGCGCGCCGTCCCATTACATATTCTTTCGAAAGAAAACCTGGCTTGGTCAGCAACATCTTAAGGCTGTGAAAAAACTTGCCATCGAAGTGCGTTATATCGTGAAAAAAGTGGGTGATCAACCCCCACATCGTTTCTTTTGGCTCAACATTTTCCTGCCCACAAACCTGGCAAAACCTTCCTGAGACTTCCGAATCACAATTCAAACAGTTCTTTTCTTTCCGTTCTTTAAAATGGGACAATTGCTAAAATTTGACTAAAAATAAGGAAAGGGGCTATTTTAGAGAAAATTTTAGCGTCTGGGCGTATTAAAGCGAAGGGCCCGACGTTTAGGAGTGGCCTGAATAAATTCAATACAATGAAAAAAGCGATTTTCACTATATCTCTTGCATTTGTGTCCCTTCTTGTGTCTGCACAGCATTATTATAAAGATATTCTGGTTATCAAAGCCGCTAATCAAAAACACAAGCTTTACCATCAGCATAAAGTGAACAGCATCACGTTTGCAAGTTTTGACGGCGAAGGTCAACCTATTGAAGGATTTACTTCCGGCCAAAACTTTAATAAAGATTTTACTGAAGTGGTAACCCGGAGCAGTAACACATTATCGGGAGCTTCGGTCAGTACGTCGTGGTTCAATTCTAGTGATCAATTGATAAAAACACAGGATACTGCAGAAGGGGTGAAAACAATCACTACATATGCTTACAATGCGAGCAATCAAATCGTCAGGATCAATAACACGACAACGTCGGCAGGAGATTTTTCCATTCGCGAGGTACATGAATGGACATATAACGATCAGGGAAAACCGCTAAAAATGCTTAAGATAAAGAATGGCAAGGATAGTACGTTTGTTGAATTTGTGATGGATGAGAAAGGAAATCTTGCTGAAGAAAAAAGCACATTGAAAGGGCGCGCACTACCTGCTGTTTACTACTATTATGATGACTCAAACAACCTAACAGATATTGTACGATATAATTCTGTTGCAAAGCGGCTATTGCCGGATTATGTTTTTGAGTATGATGAAAACAATCGCCTCGGCAGCATGCTGGTTGTGCCGGAAGAAGGAAGTGATTACCAAAAATGGTATTATAGTTACGATGAAGACGGATTAAAAATCCTTGATGCATGTTATTCCAAAAGCAAAGTGCTGATCGGTCGGGTCGAGTACCGATACATTTTCAATTAAAACCAATTAATTTATTGAGTTTGCCAAGGTCCGAAGGAGCGATTTTAGCAGTTTGTTCTGGCTTCATTATTCGGTCAGGAGTGAAGCAGCTTCTTCATCAATATACAATGCGGAGTTATCGTGAAGCTGCATTATTGTTGAGGGCAACAAGGTACTCGTCTCCTGCTCCAGTGTTTGCCTGATTATCGCCGCCTTTGCCCGGCCATTCGCTAACATTATCACGTTTCTACTTTCTAATAAATTCCGCAGGCCAAGTGTAATTCCTTTCTCTAGTTTGACTTCTGTGTTGAAATATTTCTGGCCAACTTCAATCGTTATCGCATGCAGTCGCGTAACATGAGCATGTTCATCAAAGGAGGCACCAGGCTCATTGAATCCGATATGCCCGTTCATACCAATACCAACAACCATCAAATCAATACCCCCGGCTGTTTCAATAAATAAGTTGATTTTGTGGCAATCAGCTTCCGGATCATTGGTTAATCCATCAAACAAATAGATATTCTTTCTTGAAAAATTGAGATGTTTGATAAGATGCTCATTGAAGAAATGGTTACAGCTTCCGACTGTTGTTGCAGATATGCCGAGCCATTCATCGAGACCGATTAAAATTACTTTACTAAAATCGATACCTAAATCGTTTGACTTTCGTACCAGCAATTCATAAGTCAACGTTGGCGTATTACCTGTAGGCAGGCAAATCACTGCATTTGACTTTTCTTTCACAACCATTATAATGGCATCAGCAGCAGCATCGGACATCTGCGCGTAATCAGGATAAATTTTCAGCTTCATAACTTTTCGTGTTGGACTAACATTCCAAGAAAATTACAGGTTTTCGGTAAAGTATCGGACCCTTTGGATGATTTGCAAAATTACTCCTATTCGAAATCCGAGTCGATTTGAGGAAAAACCTCTCACAATGGCTGCCTTATGGGCATATAATACGCCATCAAAGCATATAACCTGCTCAGGTTCTGCCGTTGCTACCGATCTCATTGTTGAGCATGCCGTTTGATTACATACAGGGAATAAGCGACGTAACAGATAAAATAATGACGATGACACACAAAACAATCCTTGTAATCTCCGACCCTGGAAACATGAATGATAATTTATACAAATGGGTTAGCAATGCCAACGGCTTTGATCTTGAGTTCGCCTCAACGGATGAAGAAGCTATTGAACTTTGTGCTCAACGATTATATGATATGGTATTGATGGATGGAACTGATTTTACTATCAATCGTAAAAAACTTCTTTCTGTCGTGCCGATTTTAAACTCGGAGGCGGTGCTGCTTGCGTACCAGGGCGAAGAGATCGATACGCTTGATGAAAAAGTAAAAATTGCATTTGATATCAAGAAAATGAAAAGGCTTCAACAATTACTTATTCTTGACTCTACGGGAAGTGATGGAGTAAATGGCTTTGTTCCATTCTCCCTTAATTAATAAAACAATGCCGTCCGAAAGAGCCCAACGATTTTAGTTGGGCTTTTTTGTTGCGGCTTTTGGAACGGGTTTGAATACGGCTTTTGCAAAGCAAAGATTTGGGAAGGGAACGCTATTGCTATCCGTTAATTCACTGAACCGCGCGTTCATAATCCATGTTTCGTTTTGATCGTTTATCGTTGAGTAGCGGGATAAGTAAACCGGTCCGCTAACAAAGTGGTTGCGTGAAAGCGCAGACCAACTTATCAGGTGATTTTAATTTTCATCAGTCCTGCTTCATTGCATTGGGGTAATAACTGAGTGCCACCTTAAGCAGGACGAGTTACGAATAACATATACAGGTTGTTGCCGTATCACTACATGATCACTCTAGGATGGCACAAAAAAAGCCGGACGATCAGTCCGGCTCACACATTTGAGTACAGGCGTTATTTTACTTCTTCAAACTTATCGACAACCAAGCGAATCTTCCGATCAGGACGATCGTCTATTTCAAATAATACACTGATTTTGCCTTCCTTATTTTCTACAGTCAATGTAATATTCATCGCATCGCCACTTTCGCCCGTTAAGGCTGCCTTGAGAACAGTCTTACCTTCTTTGTACGGAGTTTTCCATTCGCACGTGATGGATTTTATTTCTCCACGCATGGATGGCGCGTTACCCGGACTAACTATAATCTCTTTGTTATCATACTGAACAGTCGACGACTCGTCTTCAGTTCGTTGAAGCTCCAATTTTTCATTTAGGTATTCGGTTTTTACCGAGGAGATCAGGTTTTTCTTATCGCATTGCGCGATGGCGGAAATCGTACCCGCTAAAAGCAGGCAGGAGAGAATAATTTGTTTCATGGCTGTTTAATTTAATTGAAGCACAAATTAAGCTATAACATACTACTAGGTTATGTATACTAGCTGAGTGGTAAATGGAACCCTATGAAAGGTAGAAGTTTATGTTAGACAGCGGCGACTGTTCCGAACGTGTATTCCATCACGGCATCATATTTTTCCTGTGAACCGGAGGAGATTGCGTAGTTGCCGGTTACTCCTTTCAATTCATCGGTTCCGGATCCAGGAACGATCGTTCTTAGCGAATTGGTTATTCCGTTTTCGAATTCTCCTTTGTGTTCAACTACGAAACTGCCGTGACGGCCATTGATCACCCCGGTAACTAATTCAAGTCCGTAGATCGATGCACTGCTCTTGTGCCGGTAGTGCCGCAGTTCCGTCAAAACACTTTCACCTTCCAAATCACCTTCGTATTCGAGCTTGAATTTACCAATGGTTAATTTGGAGATCGGGTTGATGTCGCTAAAAGATTCTTCTGCGCCTGAAGTAATGCTAAAGGATATCTTCGCGATATTGCTTTCCATACTTTTTATTTGCAGAAAGTATTCAAGTTTGCTGCCAAGATTGAGCGACTGGGGAACAATTTTCGCACACGCTGACTGTTAAGCATGGAATTGCTGTTGTAACCGCGGGAGGCGGTATTGCCGGGATCAGTAAACTGAAATGGAAAAAAATGAAAAGCCAACTATTGGATCAGAAAAGTTTGTTTGTAAAGAAATCCTCGTTGCCAGAAGCTGGCAAAGGGTTGTTCACGAAAACGTCAATTAAAAAGGGAACGCCCATCGTCGAATACAAAGGAAAAATTACCACATGGAAAGAGGTTCAACATGACGAAGGAAAAAATGGATACATCTATTATATCACCAGGAATCTCGTAATTGATGCCGGAAAATATCGATCAGCGTTGGCAAGATATGCGAACGACGCCCGGGGGTTGAAACGAATCAATGGAACCAGGAACAACGCAAAGTATGTTGAGAAGGGACGACAGGTCTTCATCACCGCAACAAAAGATATTCAACCTGGTGAAGAGATTTTTGTGGGCTACGGAAAGGAGTATTGGGACGTCATCCGTCACAATCTGAAAATTGACAAGCAACGAGAAAAAACATCAAACAAAAAAACTAGCAGGAAGAACTAAGACGCCGCTGCGAGTTTGTTGTATTTATTCCGGTATTGCATAGGCGATAGTCCAGTGAATCGTTTGAAGATTGATCGAAATGCTTTCCCATCAGCATAACCAACTTCATACATCACTTCATTTACATTTTTTACACTCGTTTCAAATGTGCGTTTGGCAGCTTCGATACGAACGCGTTGAATGTATTCAATCGGTGTATTGTTCGTGGCTTTCTTGAAACGACGTTCAAAGTGACGACGTCCAATAGCAAATTTTACAGCGAGATCTTCAACCGAAAGTTTCTCCGACAGATTGACTTCAATAAACTCCTGTGCTTTTTTCACCGGCTCATCCTCATGGCCTTTTTGGCCATTAAACATTATGAAAACGGATTGACTTGTCCGTTCGATTTCCAGGGAAAAAATTTTTGACGCCTGAATTGCCATTGGGCGATCGACATATTTTTCTACCAGGTATAGCAATAGATTCCAGTGCGAATTTGCGCCACCGCTTGAATAAATTCCCTGGTCGTCGGTAATTACGCGATCAGCAACTAAATTAACTTCCGGGTACATCTCCCGAAACGCATGGGCCGATTGCCAATGTGTTGAGCATTGCTTACCATTAAGAAGACCGGTTGCGGCAAGAAAAAAAGCGCCTGTACACAGACTTGCCACTTCAGCCCCGTTCCTATATTGTTCGATAATCCAGGGAATAAAAGGTTTGTTTTTCTCAAGCGCGGCGGGGATATCACCAAAAAGGGCCGGCATGATGATGAGATCTGTCTTACGTATCTCGTCGGTAAGCAGATCGACATGAACAGTAAATGAGTTTTTCTGCAACTTCACATTCCTTGTAAAACTTACAAAGTTGACTTCGAAAAATGGATCTTTTCCCTGTGCAACTAACACTTCGTTGACCATAGTGAAAATGAAGCGTGGATTGTCGATAGTTGCAAGAATACCGTCTTCCGGAACGAGGATGGATATATGTTTCATGGATTAAAGATAAGAAGGTCGAATGTCGCAATCAACCCCTTGTATCGGTAAAATCGACCTCTACCAAACAAGGATAGTTAGACGAAGCACGGCAAAAACCTTTTGTTTAGTAAACTTTTTCCGATGCGCCATGGGGAAAAAGCGCTGAAAACGGTTTAATCACCCATAGGGAAGTATGCGGAGAGTGGTTTCTTTGTGGTGTGAGGATGTTGTTGGAGATAAAGAACAT
>JACMLR010000274.1 GCA_014379515.1 Chitinophagaceae bacterium | reverse complement strand
TTCTACATTCTACATTCTATATTCTATATTCTGACTCCCCTGCTTTGCCCTAATTAAAACTCATTTACTTATCTTACAAACAGATTGAGTGTTAACTGCCAATCTTACTTAACTAACTTTCTGCGAGCCTAAATTGATTGCCTATGAAGCAACAGTCATACTGTTTGTCTTTTGTTCTTTTGTTATTATTACTCTCCTCAACCGCACAATCACAGGGAACTCCAGCAACTAACCCGGCAAGCCAGGATTCGGTCATTTCAATCTATTACGAAAACATCAGAGAAAATGCGCCTTTCTTCAATGGTGCCGAATATACTGGTCATGGCCAGGGAATTATCGGACATGCTTTTTTTGAATCAGACCAGCCCTATCGGGGATGGCTGGAATACGATGGAGTGCTATACAAGAATCTCGACCTCCGTTACGATTTGATTGACGATGCAGTTATTATAAAAGACTACTCCGGAAATTTTTACATGCGGCTTAATAGTAACAAGATTCGTGCATTTGGTTTAGGCAACTACGAATTTGTTCAACCCTCTTATGGTAAAGGGGATTTTGAGGGAGCCGGATTTTTTCAAAGAGTTTACAACGGAACCAGCACCGTTCTTGTCAAACGAAGAAAACAGGTTGTGTTTCGTACCACTGAAGAGAAATCAATATCCAGCTACATCCAATACAACGATTACTATGTAAGAAGTCGAAATAGGTACCAGGTGGTGGAAGGGAACAATTCGGTACTGCGTGCATTTTCAGATCACCGAAGCGAACTGAAAAAGTTTATCAATAACAACAAACTCAACGTTCGCAAACAAGCTGAACTGGCATTGATCCGGATTGCTTCACATTACGACCAACTAAAAAATCAATGATGCTTTGCTATAGAAAAACGAATCTCGTTGTATTGCTGACGATTGGCTTTAGTTTTTTCGGGTTCGCACAAAAAAGCGACCTGATCACGGGCAATTTCGAATCGGTTCGCTTTTACTACTTCGCGCGAACGATCGAATCAACGACCTCCTATCATTTCTTTTATGATCCCACAACGCTTGATAGTTTAACAGTAAATACTAAAGCAAATAATTCGCCACTGGCGGACCTGCTTACTGATATATTAAAACCGACGAACCTTCATTTTGCTATTGACAAATCCGGGAACGTTTTCATTGCTGATAAAAAATTCAAAATTCAGACGAATTTACCGGACAACCTTTTTGCTGTTACTAAACCGACTACAACTATCCCAATCCCGGAAGAAGCAGAAACGGAAAGTCAGCAGAAAATTAATACCTCAGAAGAAAACAAACTCTTCGAAATCGGTCCTAAAACAAGCCAACCATTCAGCGGTTCAGCTACGCTTGCGGGTTACATTAAGGATAGTAAAAGCGGAGAAGGCTTATTAGGGGCCTCTGTGTATCTCGATAGTTCCTCGATCGGAGTGGTTACCGATCAATTCGGCTATTTTTCACTTACACTACCACGGGGTCGCCACCAATTACGTATTACCAGCACTGGGATGAAAGCGACAAAGCGCCAAATCGTTTTGCATTCTGATGGCCGACTCAATGTAGAAATGCGGGAAGATATTCCAACATTAAAAACAGTAATGGTCGTTGCGGAGAAAAATTCCAACGTCCGCAGGATGCAAATGGGAATAGAGCGGCTGACCATCAAAACGATCAAGCAAGTACCAGTACTGCTTGGAGAACCAGATGTTTTACGCGTTATACTAACGTTGCCGGGGGTTACATCTGTGGGCGAGGCCAGCACCGGCTTCAATGTGCGTGGTGGCTCGTCCGATCAAAACCTTGTACTTTTTAATGACGCTACCATTTATAACCCATCGCATCTTTTCGGATTTTTCTCTTCCTTCAATCCCGATGTGATAAAAAATGCTGAACTGTATAAAAGTTCAATCCCGGAAAAATACGGTGGTCGTCTTTCTTCCGTACTGGATATTACCACGCGCGACGGAAATAGTAAAAAATGGACAGGCACTGCAGGCATCGGTCTCTTAACAAGTAAACTTACGCTTGAAGGACCACTCGATAAAGACAAAACTTCCATACTAATCGGTGGTCGCAGCACGTATTCAAACTGGATTCTACGCCGTCTTCCGGGATCGGATTACAGCAATAGCCGGGCATCGTTCTACGATGTCAACCTGCACCTCACGCATGAATTCAATTCGAAAAATACTCTTTACGTAACTGGTTACATGAGCGAAGATCAGTTTCGGCTGAATGATGATACCACTTACAAGTATGGCAATAAAAATGTTGTTGCTAAATGGAAACATGTCTTCAACAATAAATTGTACATGACCCTCACCGGTGGTCGTGATCAATACCAATACAGTGTAGAAGGCGATAAAGCAAGCATTAACGAATATAAACTTGCTTTTGATATTGCACAGTTCAATGAAAGGCTCGATTTCAGTTATGCCCCAAACAATAATCATCAACTTAGTTTCGGAGTAACAAACATCAATTACAAAATTCAACCCGGCGAATTGAGACCTGTTGGTAAAGCATCTCTCATTGTCCCGGAGCAAGTGAACGCAGAAAAAGCAATGGAATCTGCTGTTTATCTAGGAGATAAAATAAACCTCGGCGACAAACTTTCGGTTAATGTTGGAGTTCGCTATTCAATGTTTGCATACCTCGGACCTCAGAAAACGTATAAATATATTGATGGCCTTCCGCGTGATGAAAGCACAGTGCAGGACTCGTCGGTATTTGGAAACAATAAAGCGATCCAACGCTATCATGGACCAGAACTAAGGCTCGCGCTGCGATATACGCTTTCTGAAAACTCCTCGGTCAAACTAAGTTATAATACCCTTCGCCAGTACATTCACCTCTTATCAAACACAACCGCAATTTCTCCTACAGATATTTGGAAATTGAGTGACCAACACATTAAACCACAATTGGGCGATCAGTTGTCTGCCGGGATTTACCGCGATTTCAAATCGAATACGATTGAAACTTCGGTAGAAGTTTATTACAAACGCATCAAAAATTTCCTCGATTATAAAAGTGGCGCGAGCATCGTCATGAATAAAAATATCGAGCGGGATGTAATAAGCACAAAAGGGCGAGCGTACGGAATCGAGTTTCTCATTCGCAAATCAACTGGAAAATTAAATGGTTGGATAAGTTATACCTACTCAAAGATCGAATTGCAAATGGATGATTCGCTCGCAGGGCAGCAGATTAATAAAGGAAACTACTACCCCGCCAATTTCGACAAGCCGCACATGATCAACCTTGTCAGCAATTATAAATTCACCCATCGCTATAGCATTTCGTTTAACGTCCAGTATAGTACGGGTAGACCAATTACGTTGCCAATCGCCGTGTTCAATCTTGCCGGATCCCAACGCGTATTTTATTCTGAACGTAACCAATATCGTGTACCTGATTATTTCCGAATGGATTTCGCAATCAATATCGACGGCAATCATAAGTTGAAACAATTAACCCATGGTTCGTGGTCCGTTGGATTGTATAATATGACTGCGAGAAAGAATCCCTATTCAATTTATTTCGTCGAGGAGAACGGAGTAATCAAGGGATATAAACTGTCGGTGATTGGTACTGTCATTCCTTACGTTACTTATAATGTCCGCTTTTAAAATATGAAAAAGACATTTATATCCCTTTTGTTGTCTGTGCTGTTTGCACAGGGTTGTCGGGAGGAGTATCTGCCACCCGCAATTGCCACTAAAAATAATTTTCTCGTTGTGGAAGGCTTTATTAACAGCGGGAATGATTCAACGATCATTAAACTGTCGCGAACAAAAAACTTATCGGATACCACATTTGAAATTCCGGAACTTAATGCGACAGTAATAATCCGCGGGAAGTCGGGTTCCATTTTCAATTTGCCGCATCAGGGTGCTGGGCGCTACGCCTCCGCCCCACTTGCTCTAAATTCAACGGATGAGTACCAGTTGAAGATTAATACTGCGGGAGGAAGCTCCTACGAATCAGACTATGTTAAAGTGAAACAAACGCCGGAGATTGATAGCATTTCGTGGAAGCAGGATCGTGATGCCACTATCTTCGTGAGTACTCATGATGCCACCAACAGCACCCGATTTTATCGCTGGGAATTTATTGAAACCTGGGAATATCATTCATATTACGATTCCAATCTTGGATATGATTATGTAGCCAATCAATTATTTTACCTTGATAGCAGCCAGTTACGGACCGTTTGTTTTCTTTCTGCACGCTCAACGGATGTTTACCTTTCCACCAGTAAAAATCTTTCTGACGATGTGATTGAGAACTTCCCATTAAGCGAGATACCTAATGGTTCTGATAAAATTGGCGTCCGGTATTCCATTCTGGTGAAGCAATATGCAATGAGTCAAACCGCTTTTCAATACTGGCAGCAGATACGAAAAAATGCAAAAGAGCTGGGTTCAATCTTCGGAACGCAGCCTGCAGAGCTTATTGGCAACCTGCACTCGATTACAAATCCCAATGAACCAGTAATTGGTTACATGAGCGCATCTTCAGTTTCAGAGAAACGAATATTCATTCGAAACAATCAACTCGTTAATTGGAGTTCCAGGTCCTCGCAGGATGAAACATGCGAACCCATCCTTACTATTCCAGATAGTGCCAGCTATTATTTGCAAAATTTCCGAGATCTGGGCCCGGCTTATTTTATAACCGGTGGTGGGCTTGCCATTGCTAAAAAAACTTGTGTTGA
>JACMLR010000273.1 GCA_014379515.1 Chitinophagaceae bacterium | reverse complement strand
GAATATCACCCAGTAGCAAAACAAGCAACTATCATAATCGAAAAGGCTGCAGCGGATCTAACCATCGCACGCAGTGGTTTTGATCCTTTACTAAATGCGGGCACAGGCGAAAAAACATTTGATGGGACCGATTACTACAAGTATAGCCACGCCCAGGTTTCAATTCCTACTTGGTTTGGGGTCGAGTTAAATGCGGGTCTAGAAAATCTGGCGGGCGCAAAAACCAATCCGGAAAAGACAATTGGCAAGTCTAATTACGTAGGATTAAGTCTGCCCCTCGCGCAGGATCTGCTTATGGACAATCGCCGAGCTGCACTGAAAACTGCCCGGCTTTATCGCGATGCATCTGAATTCCAAAGAAAAAATATACTCAATAATCTGCTACTCGATGCTGGCAAAAGTTACTGGCAGTGGGTGCAATCGTATCAAACATTTAATCTACTTCGCGAAGCGTTGGAACTGAATAAAAGAAGAATGGATTTTGTAACCCGTGTTTTCAAATTGGGCGATAGAGCGGCTATTGATACTGTCGAGGCGGAAACGCAACTTCAAAGCATTTCCGTGATGTATGAAAATGCCTGGATGGAATTGCAGAATGCGCGATTGGATTTATCGCAGTATCTCTGGACAACAGATCTACATCCGGTTACGCTTACACCGGAGATCGTCCCGGAAGAAGAATCGGTCATAACTCAGTTATTCAACGCCGATCTTCCTCCACTTGAAAATGTAGTGCAAATGGCACTCAAAGCCCACCCGGAACTAATGTTATACAATTATAAGTTGAACGCACTCGATGTGGACAGGCGGTTGAAGTATCAGAAATTATTACCAAAAATCGACTTTCAGTACAACCAGTTGGGAAAGGGATATGATTTTTCTAACACAAAAATTGCTCCCTTATTCGAAAACAATTTTCGCTACAGCATTTCACTCGAATTACCGTTGCGTTTATCGGAAGGTCGGGGGCAATACAAACTTGCACGATTAAAAATTGCAGAGACGTTACTTGAACAGAGTTACAAGCGTGTCGAAATAGAAACCAAGGTAAAGACCAATTACAATGCAGTGATCGCTCTAAAAAGGCAGGTAGCCCTGCAAGAGCAAGTGTATCGTAATTATGTTAGACTGCAACGTGCTGAGGAGACAAAATTTGAAATCGGTGAAAGTTCATTGTTCTTCGTGAACACACGCGAAACAAAATCGCTTGAAGGGTTTCAAAAGTTACAGGAATTCAAAGCTAAATATTTCACATCCCTCATTAAACTACAATGGGCTACGGGGAGCCTGAGTGAGTAAAGTTTGCGTCACCATATTAGAAAATAATTTCTGAACGGCGGTTTTCTTATCACCTGTTTTGGATAAATCTTAATTCCTATTGATGGTGCAGTGATTTCTTGTTCATGCTTAAGCAAGAAGACAAGAGGCCACAATCACATGTTTGACTTATTTTATTCAAATTGCCGGATGTAAAATCTCATTAATGATTTTAGAGTAGGCGCTCATATGCGCTGGTTTCTCAAACGTATAATTTGCCCCGAAATTAAGCAGGGTCTCAGCCACCGGTTCCGGCATTGATGTAGAGTACATTGCAATAAAAACATCGTCAAAATCTCTGTTTGCACGAAGTTCTCTGAGGCATTTGTCACCAGTTGTTACCGGCATGTTGATATCAATAAATACATAGTTCGGTCTAAATACCAACTCTTGACTTAAAAGCACCCGCAGTGCCTCGTCAGGATAAATAAAACTAAGACAAAGGGCAGCCGAATCCACAGCAGCGATGGCTGTTTTCATTATATATAAATCATCGGAATCGTCGTCGATGAGGATTATTGTTTTACTCATGAGTTGTTGAGGTAATCATTGGAAGATAAATAGTAAATATTGCACCTTTGTTTTTTTCGCCCGTTGCAACAATCGCCCCTCTATGATTTTCAATAATTTTTTTGCAAAGCGCCAACCCAATGCCGGTGCCTTTAACGTCGCTATGGTTATGAAGCCTGTTAAAGAGTTTAAAAATTTGTTCCGCGTGGGCCTGATCAAAACCGATACCATTGTCAATAAAACGAATTTCATGGTATTCCGCATGCTTCGCAATGCCTAATTCATCAGGAACATTGGATAGGCAACGATACGTTATTTCAATAGCTGGATCCTCTTTAGAGAACTTAATTGAATTACTCAGTAAGTTGCTGAACAGTTGCTGAAGTTGTAACCTGCTGCCGGTTATGACAGGGAGATGTGCGCACTTAATAGAGACATTTTTTTCGCGCATAAGCAATTCAAAATCGCTTCTTACTTCATTGAGAATGTTATTCAAATCCACGGGTTGGTGAAGTGATTCTTTTTTGTTTGTTTGCGCATACGCTAAAACATCCTTGATCAGTGTCGACATTCTTACGGCAGAATTTTCAATTTTGTGTAGAAATGATTTAGTTTCTGAATCATCCAAAGTCATTCCGAGCAACAAATCTGTAAACGTTTGAATTTTTCTTAAGGGTTCTTGCAAATCATGACTAGCGACATACGCAAATTGTTGAAGATCTTCGTTGCTTTTCTTCAATTCTTCGTTGACCTGATTGAGTTCTTTTGTCCTGAGTGCAACCGCTGCCTCCAATTGAAACTGCGCTGCTTTTTGCATGGTCACATCTCTGGCAATCCCACTCAATCTGACCGGTTGCTTATCATCATCAAAAAATACCTTTCCTTTTGCAATGATGTGTCGCTCCTCTGCGGAGACTGCATTTATAAGTCTGTACTCTGCACTGTAGTAACCTAATTCATTAATTGCTTTGGTCACTGCGTCTGAAACCATTGATCTATCATCCGGATGAATACAGGAAATTACCAGGTCCAGTGCAACTCCTTTTTCATCTAGTCCCCACCAGTTGCCAACCCGTTTATCGTAACTGACAAAGTTGTTTTGTAAATCGATGTGCCACGTGCCCAGTTCTGCCAGCTCAATTGCGTTTTGTAATTTGTATTCCGCTTCTTCAACAATCTGACGAGCTTTCGCTTGTTTCGTCACATCGAAGGAAAACTGCAACACCCCCTCGATTTTGCCATCCATATTCTTCCACGGCAGATAAGTTGTATCGAAGTAATATTCTTCAAGATTACCGATGTCATTTTTTAACAGCGCTCTTGACTCGGACAGATAAAATGTTTTTCCATTCCGGTATACCTCATCCAACATCTCAAAGTATCCCTGACCTTCAACTTCGGGTAATGCCTCTCTAATCCTTTTTCCGGTTAAGTCTCGGCCTGCCGTAAATTTTTTGGCTAAGGGGTGAAACAATTCAAACACATGATCCGGGCCTTTCATGACATGAATATGCGCAGGAGACTGAAGAAAAAGATTGAAGAACTGCCTCTCGGATTCACGTCTTGCTCTACTTGCTGTAATCAGATTGGTAACTCGTCCCTGTAATTCTTTCGATGAAAAAGGCTTGACAAGATAATCCTCTGCTCCGGATGCAATCCCTTCTAGTTTGGCTTCTTCGCCAGCTCTTGCTGACACAAAAATGACAGGAATAAAGCGAGTGTTCACATGGCCTTTTAATTTTTCAAGCAGACCAAATCCATCGAGTACAGGCATCATAATGTCGCTTATAATCAACTCTGGTTGCCAGTCTAACGCTGTAAGGAACGCTTCGGATCCATTCACGACCGTACGCACTTCAAACTCTTGCGATAATACCCGTTTGATATAATCGCGCATATCTTTATTGTCATCCGCCAACAATACCTTTGGTCGTGATTTAAGAATATAAGAACCGTTATCTGAATCAGTCGTGCTAGCATTTTTTTCTTCAACTGTCCATGTCAATGCTTCTTCCACAAATGCAGAAGTCCACGCTTCTTTCGAACTGGCCACAGATAAGCCTGGTTGGTTGTTTGATTGAATAGGTATAATCACTTCGAACACAGAACCGATGCCTACCTGACTTTCGACATTTATTTTTCCATTGTGCAAATTCACCATTTCTTGAACCATCGATAAACCAATACCTGTTCCTTCCTGGCTTCTTCCACCAGATGTTTCGGCACGGTAAAATCTTTCGAAAATTTTATTTATATGCGTTTGGTCTATGCCAATACCTGTATCCGAAACTTTCAGACTAACGTCTTCTGTGCTTTCACTATATTCCACCGTTATGCTTCCGTGATGAGTATATTTAAAAGCATTTGAAATCAGATTCAGCACGATCTTGTCCCAAATATCGGCATCAAAGTTCTGATCGTTCGTATCATCCGGTATTACTACTCTGTACTCGATACCGGCTAACTCTACTGCGGAGCGGAAATGACCTGCCAGATCGCTCGTGTATTTGCCCAGATTAATTGTTGTAATTTTTGGTGATAGCCTCCCTGCTTCAATACGGGAAAAATCAAGCAATGTATTCACCAGTTTTTGCAAGCGCAAGGTATTTCGGTGCAATGTTGTAAGGTGTTCGCGATGGATATTCTTGAGTTCACTATCCTGCAATACGTCTTGCAGCGGCCCGAGCATTAAAGTAAGCGGTGTTCTGAACTCATGTGAAATATTACTGAAGAAGACAGTTTTGGCCTTGCCAATCTGCGCAAGCGCCTCCGCTTTATCGCGTTGTTCATTAAGTGAGTTGATGGTGTTAAGTTCTCCCCCAAGAATAACTCCGATGGATTCATAAAAAGACTTATAATCTTTATCGAGGGGTCTTCTTGCACTGAGACCGCCAATCACATATCCGAATATATGCCCATCATTACCTTTCATTGGGACAATCAACGCCTGAGATGTAGGTTCAGGCCAGTAGCCAGGGGGGATGACTGAAAAATATTCGTCGATCGATGCCAGGTGTTTAATTGACTGGTTGGACTTTACATCTAATGGCCAATTGGAGGATATGGTCTCTATCCCTGGTGACTGAGCACGAACCTGATTTTCATTACCATTAATTTCAACCAAATAATAAAAAGAAATGTCTTCCTGAGCTCCATTTAAGATTTGACTTGTTTTACTATACACCTCATCATAAGAGATAACCGAATTAATAGCATCGGTTAGTCGCTGTAACGTTGATGCCCTTCGCTCATTAATTACCCTGTACGTGGTTTCGATAACAGCGTTGAAGATCCCCTCCACCTTTCCGGACTCCCCATAAATTGGTGTAAAGGTGAAATCAAAATAGCATTCCTCTGTGTATCCGTGTCGCTGCATAGGAAGCAGCGCATCTCTTGACCCGCCTGGAACTCCAGTGAAAGCTTTTTGAAACTGCGGTTCTATATCTGGCCATATTTCGGGCCATACATCCATGGCAGGTTTCCCCAAAGCCCAGGGATGTTTCCTACCGGGTATGGGACTCCATGCGTCGTTGTATATAAGAACAAGTAAGGGTCCCCAATAAATCGCGATTGGAAAATTAGAATTTAAACATATACCTAATGCTGATTGCAGACTCTGCGGCCAAAGATTGGTCGGACCAAGCTGGCTTTTTGACCAGTCGTAGTGCTGTATGACTTTGCCCATTTCTCCGGCAGCGACAAAAATGTTCGATAACGAACCTTCGGAAAACCGTCCTGTCATACTAATATTCTATAGATTATTGATGGAAAATCCTTTTTCGACCAATGCAAAATTCTTTTATCGGGCTTACTCACGAGGGTCAATATTAATACCAGTTTCAGATTACAAAATACGAAACCTCGTCCGATCTTTTTTGCGGACGATATGGACTCCTTAAATAATAGACAGTGAGTGCCAGGCCGTTTCCGGGGGGATTGGTCCGTTAATCCTT
>JACMLR010000272.1 GCA_014379515.1 Chitinophagaceae bacterium | reverse complement strand
GACTTGCATAGGTATAATTCATTCCACCAACAAGTTTGGTAGCAGCTTCCAGCTGGTAGCGGTGATATAGGTAAACTGGAACTAATACATCTTCAAGTACGGACATTGGCATTCCGATTCGAATATTTTTCTCACCGAATTGCTTAAGCGCTTTTGACCTGATTTTCATAACCTCTCTTAATTCTTCTACTGCGCTTGAGCCATTATCCCAAAGATGTGCCTGCGGATGCATGCCACCTGGTGCCCGTGCATCGCGATCACTGATAAATTGCAAACCTTTCGATGTTGCATCTTTTAAGATTTTATCAAGGGAATTTTTTTCGTTTGAATTGGGTGGAAAATCCTGGTAACCCCAGGTAATTGCCACTTTATCCCATTCACCGATTTTATTATCGTATGCATCATTGAGATCTATTTGACCAGCAGCATTAATTTTAACGAGTGGATGGGGATAATCCATAACACTACCGCGATCATTTACACTTGCGGCGTAGTTATGCATAAGACCGATCGTATGACCTACCTCATGTGCAGAGAGCTGCTTTAGTCTTTCCAATGCCATGCGAAGCATTTTATCATTTTCAGGAGACATTGTTACACCGGATTCAAATGGCGCCAACAACCCTTGCGCAATAAGATAATCCTGACGGACGCGCAATGATCCAAGGGAAACATGGCCTTTGATTATTTCACCGGTTCTCGGATCAACAACGGACATCCCGTAACTCCAACCGCGCGTTGAACGATGAACCCAATTGATAACGTTGTAACGCACATCCATCGGGTCTGCAGTATCAGGAAGTAATTTTACAATAAATGCATTTTTGTATCCTGCGGCCTCGAATGCCTGGTTCCACCACGACGCACCTTCCAGCAGTGCGCTGCGAATAGGTTCGGGTGTGCCGTTGTCGAGGTAATAAGTTATTGGCTTTACCGGTTCGCTGATTGCTGTTTCAGGATTTTTTTTCTGTAACCGATGTCGTACGATATGAAATTTTTCAATCGGTTCTGATACCGGAGTGCTGTAATCAAAATAAGAGCGCGAGATAAAACTGCTTCTGATGTCGAAGTCGCGGGGTTTATAGTTACTATCCGGTAACTGAACAAATGAATGATGCATCCGAAGTGTTAGGGCTTCGGCAGAAGGCGTAACCGACTGAACAAATGGACCACTTGAACCATCGCTATTTGAAAAAGTAATGATCGTTTCAAATTCACTGTTTAGAGGAAAATTTTTTGTTCGCGGGAGGTAAAGCGCGCTTCTTGTTTTATCGAACACATATGTACCCTGTTGGCCACGACGAAGTCGATTTGCAACTTGCATTGCATCGCGAAGTAAAAAATCGGTGGCGTCTACCAGGACCTTGTTTGCAGATTCCGCTTCGATTGTAAAGCCCCATAAAGCTGATTGGGCGAATGATTGGTCGACTGCTCTTTGTTCAGCGCGATCCGAAGAAGTGGCGCGATAGTCATAGTTCGGTTGAATCATCAATACCTTTCTGCCGATCCTTACAAATTTTACAATTTTTCCCCCGCCGAGTAATCCACGATCAAGGCCGACATCATTTGATCCTAATCCTGCCGGGAGGGACGTGACGTACAATAATTCAGTATCGAGTTTATCGATCTCCAGCCAAAGTTTGCCAGATGTCGAATCCCAATAAAAATTCATGAATCCGTCGTACCGTTTTAAATCTTTGATTTTTTCGTCGACGCCGGGAAGTTTTTGTGCAGTAGTAAAAAGAGGAGCGATCAGAAATAGAAAAAAGATGCGAAGCATAAGCAGTTAATTATACTGCTGAAGATATAAAAAGTGATGCAACTATCTATTATGTTTCCACCAACGATAGCCGATAAAGCCCATCATTAAAAGAGGAGCGGCGGCGAGATAAATGATTGCACCATTCAATGCTTTTGCGGGCTTCTCGCCCATTTGCTGAGCAGTTTTTGTACAGATAGAGCATTGTGCTTCTGCCAACGAAGGGAAAAGCAATACCGTACCGATTATCAACATTACCATCAATAGCCTCAACTTCATAACTTCAAATTAGATTGCAAAAATAGCCAAACTTTGCTAGACTACAGTGTCTGTAAGTTCTTTACAATCGAAGCCGTTTTGAGTGAGTACATCAATAATTCTTGAGGCAATATGAAGTTCAGTTTCAACACGTAAGATATTATCCTTATCGTGCCAGTCGAAATTCCAACGACCACCTGCAACCATTCGATTCAGGAGCGCCTCAAGAATGGGTGCCGAACTACGGCGATTCACAGAGGTTTGAAATACGTGTACCATATGAAAGTTTAAATACTGTAATTGAGAATTTAATCTTTCTTTTCACCAATCACCCAGGCCTGTGCATTATTGTTTGTACCGGCAGCAACAGGAACGCCACCACGCAAATCGGGTAACCTGAAATTCGATGTACCATTTCCTCCGTACGTCGTTCCGATAATACTAAATAGAGAAGCATTCAAATTAATAGGCAATAACTGCCCTTCGCTTCGCACCCAACCGTGAGGGATATTTAAACCACTCCATAGTTTTATTTCGCCGAGCCATGGTCCGGCAACGTAAGCAACTGTTGAGGGGAAATTTCCATTTATGCAAATGATATAATTAATTGCAATAGTGCCGAATCCTTTTTTATACCCGATTGAACCGTCAACTGAATTAGCAACTAAAAAGTCATTTGTATATACCGGTAGAGGTAACATCAAACCAGCTGCCTTTATTCTTCCCGCGACTTCAAGCTTTTCTATGGGTAGCTCCACGCCTATTCCCACATTCTGACTATTTGCAATTAGTCCATAAAGAATAATCATCACTGTCAGTGTAATTTTCATCATGAATGTTTTAATAATGACAATTTTTCGGCACTCATTCGCAAAAAAATAATGGTATTCATTTGAGTTGCGCTTTAATTGAAGAGAACTATTTATGGAAAAAATAAACTCTTCCGTTATTGATATTCTGCAATACAGGCGCCCTCGGTGCACCTACAACGGCCATACTATCGGCAATTGCAACAGATGATCCGAAAAAATCATTTTCTGTTGGTTGTGATGCTGCAAGGATCGCTTGTTCCGTCCATAAGTTTCCACTGAGTTTATAGATATAAGCTTTGCCTGCGCGGAATAAATGACTTCTACTTGCGCCGAAAGCACCAACGATCAACGAACCGTTGTTCAAATGAACGCTTTTGCCAAATTCATCCGCAATTTTTCCATCTGAAGAATTAATGACGCCCTGTAAATCCCAGTTTGTGCCATTTCGCAGGTAAACGTAGACGGTTCCTGTTCCGTCTGTGTCTGTGAGCGCATATTCTGTTGCACCAACAATTAAAGTATCTCCTTTCATCATAAGGGTTTCACCGAATTTTTGGTTCGGCTTATTAACCGGTGCGGTAATTGAATCCGTCATTGTCCATGTATTTGCATTTCGGGTGTAGATATAAACCCGACCAGAATTACTCACTCCATTGATGTCCGCCTGTGGTGCACTGACTGCAAGCATATTGCCGGAAATGGTGACGCGTTTGCCAAATAAGTCCGTAACCTCTCCATCGGGTGCAGTGAGATGATGCATAATTCCCCAGATACCAGTTATTGGATGTCGTTGAAAAGTAGATGCACGGCCAAGCGCGATCTTACCACTTACATCGCGGTATGGCGCACCGACAACAGCAAAATTGCCCGAGATGGATACGCTTGTTCCAAATGCATCACCTGCAATTTCATCAGCAAGTTGAAGTGTTGCGTTCAGCTCTGGAAAACCGAATGCGGCACCAAACGTATAGATATATGCGCGACCCTTCGAGCTATTCGCGCCGGGACCACCCACTATAAAATTGCTGCCTTCGATCCACACGCTTGTTCCAAAAGATTCATGCAACATCGGAGATGGAGCTTTCAATGGATACCAAACTTTATCAGACCACGTATTCAACTCTTTCCTGTATATCCTTACTGTCCCTCCGTTAACAGGACCAAATGAGCCACCGTGATCAACCCGGGCTCCAACAAGCAAATAGTTGCCACTGATGCTCATGGATCCACCAAGATCGTCGCCATGTCCATCATTACCTTCATACAACAAATAGTTGCTGGCGTTATTTTCAGTTGAAAAACTTCCCTGACTTCCCCACG
>JACMLR010000271.1 GCA_014379515.1 Chitinophagaceae bacterium | reverse complement strand
GCTTGCTCAATTTTGTGAGATATTTTTTGTTTTTTTTAAAAGAGAAGCAAAAAAGAATGATACTTCTTGCAAACGAGACAACATGGTGGTTGGAAGGAGGGGGAGGGAGGGCCCGCAGGGGGAAAGGCCAGTCATCACATTATATTTAGGCACTGTTACAAACCGCATTCTTTATATCCAACGTTATAACCCTGCATTTTTTCCTTCTTTCATCATCGCAAAGTTGGTTTTTTCCTTTCTTTCAATGGCTTCAATGTCGTTTCTTTCCATGGCGTGGAACGCCAGTATCAACCGTTCTATAATGAAAATTCTATTTAACCATTAATCCTCCATCCAGAAAAGAAAGGTCTTACAACAACATCATCCTTCTTGCCATCACAAATTCTGCTTAGCTACTAGCCTGCATCCATCAGCGAATAAACAAAGAGGCTGCCCCATTGAGACAGCCTCTTTATAAAATAGAAATGTATTATTAAAAAACAGATTAAGCGGTCTCCATTTTCTTTTGAACTTTCTTACGCTCTTCTTCATTCAGAATCACTTTGCGCATACGGATAAAATTGGGTGTCACTTCAATGCACTCATCCTGCTGAATATATTCCATACACTCTTCGAGAGTAAGAAGTGTTTTAGGTGCAATTTTAGTAGCATCATCACTTCCGCTCGCACGGTGGTTGGTCAATTTTTTTCCTTCTGTTGCATTAACCACCAGGTCTCCCGGTTTGATATTTTCTGCAATGATCTGACCTGCATAAACCTCTTCACCTGGATCCACAAAGAATGTTCCGCGATCCTGCAGTTTATCGATTGAATAGCCGGTTGTTTTATCCTGGTTTTTAGAAAGTAATACACCGTTATTTCTTCCAGGAATTGGCCCCTTCCAGGGCTTGTATTCACTGAATCGGTGCGCCATCACAGCTTCGCCCGTTGTTGCGGTCAACATTTGAGTACGAAGCCCAATCAATCCACGAGAAGGGATTTCAAATTCCAGGTGTTGCATCTCACCTTTGGTTTCCATTACAAGCATTTCTCCTTTACGGCGGGTAACAAGATCGATTACTTTGCTTGCAAACTCCTGTGGCACATCTACCACAAGAATTTCATATGGTTCGTTCTTTTTTCCTTCAATTTCTTTCACGATTACCTGCGGTTGACCTACAGTAAGCTCATATCCTTCCCTTCTCATTGTTTCGATAAGGATACCGAGATGTAAAATACCACGACCATAAACAAGAAGGCTATCCCCATCTTCACTATCAAGAACTTTCAATGCAAGGTTTTTTTCTGTTTCCTTCATAAGCCTGTCGCGTAAGTGGCGACTGGTTACAAATTTTCCATCACGTCCGAAGAACGGCGAGTTGTTTACAGAGAAAAGCATGTTCATTGTCGGCTCATCCACACTAATTACCGGTAACGCTTCCGGATTTTCTGCATCGGCAAGTGTATCTCCAATATTAAAATCATCGATACCAACAACAGCACAAAGATCTCCCGCAAGAACTTCCGTTACTTTTTTCTTACCCATTCCTTCAAACACATACAACTCGCGAACTTTAATTTTGCGAATTGAACCATCTGCCTGCATTAATGCTACTTGCTGACTTTCTTTGATCGAACCGCGCGCAACTTTACCAATTGCGATACGTCCGAGGAAAGAAGAATAATCAAGCGAAGTGATTTGCATTTGCAAAGGTCCTTCCGCAACTTTTGGCTCGGGAACATATTTGATGATCCCGTCAAGAAGAGGGAAGATATTATCGATCTGGTCGAGTGTATTGTTAAACCAACCATTCTTTCCACTACCATAAAAAGTTGGGAAATCAAGTTGTTCCTCCGTAGCATCGAGGTTGAAAAATAGTTCAAAGATGGCATCATGAACCTCGTCAGGGCGACAGTTTGGTTTGTCAACTTTATTAATAACAACCAACGGTTTAAGATTCAACTGTAGGGCTTTTTGAAGCACAAATCTTGTTTGTGGCATTGGACCTTCAAAAGCATCGACAAGAAGAATTACACCATCAGCCATTTTCAATACGCGCTCAACCTCACCACCAAAATCGGCGTGGCCTGGAGTATCGATAACATTAATCTTGTACTCTTTATAAACTACGGCAGCGTTTTTACTAAAAATGGTGATGCCTCTTTCACGTTCGAGGTCGTTGCTGTCCATGATCAAATCACCGGTTTCCTGGTTGTCACGAAACGTTTTTGTACTGTGCAAAATTTTGTCAACCAGTGTTGTTTTACCGTGGTCAACGTGAGCAATGATAGCGATGTTGCGGATGTTCATTAGTAATGCATTGAGCGGCAACCTTTAGGCCAGTAGTCATTACCAATTCGGTGTGAAGCTAACAAGCGTGAGTCTGCTGCAGATTTTCGAGGCGCAAATGTACGTTAAAACAACGGCCTGGGCAAGGGAAAGATTGTGATAAAAATGTTACGAGTTAATGAGTTGAGCATGTGCGAATGGCGAATGTGCGAATTCCCCATTTTGATTCTGTATTATCTTTTCCGGGGCCTGGATGCTAAACCAGATAACTCATTCACGGGAGGAATTCGCACATTCGCAAATTCGCCATTCGCAATTACTTCACATTTCGCCCATTATTATTATCTTGTTACTCAACTGTTTGCTATGCCCCCCACCCAACGGTTTCTTGCTTTGGACGTGTTTCGCGGTATGACCGTCTGCTTTATGATCATCGTAAATACCGGCGTACCGGGGTTCACCTTTGCCCCATTGCTTCACGCAAACTGGCATGGTTTCACCCCGACCGACCTCGTTTTCCCGTCCTTCCTATTTGCGGTAGGAAATGCCATGAGTTTTGTGATGATTAAGTGGAGCGCATTACCAACTTCTACCGTTTGGTGGAAAATCTTTAAACGAACCGCACTAATTTTTTTAATCGGGTATCTCGGCTACTGGTTCCCGTTTGTACATGAAGAGAATGGCCATTGGGTTATGAACGAAATATCAAATACCCGGATCCTCGGTGTTCTGCAGCGAATTGCCTTGTGTTATGGCATCGCTGCACTAATGCTATATCATCTCAAACCAAAATGGGTATTCGCCATCACGCTTCTTTTACTTGTAGCCTATAAATTTATTCTAACAGGTTATGGCGACCTCAGCCTTGAAGGGAACGCAGCCTTGAAAGTGGACAAATGGTTAATGGGAGATAATCATTTGTATCGGGGAGAAGGTATACCATTTGATCCGGAAGGCTGGCTGAGTACATTGCCAGCAATTGCAAATGTGGTGTTTGGATATTTTGCAGGTCGATACATTCAGCTGAAAGGTAAAACTTATGAAGGCCTGGCACATCTGTTGATCGTCGGCTGCCTGATGGTCGCGCTCGCTTATTTCTGGGACAGCAGTTTTCCAATCAATAAAAAACTTTGGACAAGCTCTTTCGTATTGTACACTGTCGGCCTCGACCTGATAATAATTTCTGCCGTCATGTACATTATCGACTTCCGGGAAAAAAAGAACTGGACATATTTCTTCGAAGTATTCGGCCGCAACCCGTTGTTCATCTACATACTAAGTGAAATTGGTTTAGGAATTCTCTTCATGATCAGGGTGGGCGATCAATCATTGCCTTCATGGGCTTATCGTACGATTTACCATCCCATCGGTCCATACTGGGGTTCGCTCGGCTACGCACTGACATGGATGCTTTTTTGTTGGATGGTTGGTTGGTGGATGGATAGAAGGAAAATTTATGTTCGGGTATGATGCTTTGGAGAGCATGTGCGAATAACGAATGTGCGAATTCCTTGTTCGCGGAGGCGGTATGCAACCCTTACCAACTGGGAATGAGATCTCAATCGCGTTAATTAAATCTGTGCATCTCAGCGAGAAATGTGTTGAATTCGGGGTTGTCGTTGCGCTGTCATTAGCAACCCTCACGTAATTTATTATCTTGGTCCCATGAATCGCAAAAAACTCTGGTTTATCATCCCCTTGCTTCTCCTCATCGGATACCTGATGGGCCCAAAACCTGCCGTTCCCGTTTTCCGAAAGGACATGCCGCCGGTTCCGCTTGATGTGGTGATGCTGGATGATTATATTAGCAAGAAAGAATCTACCCATAAGATTAAGAAAGACAATGAGGCCAGGATCGTTTGGTACAACGATACCAACCGAACAAAAACACCTTACGCGATTGTATACCTCCATGGATTCTCCGCTTCCCAGGCAGAAGGGGATCCGGTTCATCGCAATATTGCCAAAAAATTTGGATGCAATCTACTGCTGACCAGATTAGCTGAACATGGCCTTGATACGGTGGACGCCTTACGTAAGCTGACCGCTGACAAATATTGGGAGTCGGTGAAAGAATCCCTCGCAATTGCGAAACAACTTGGCGAAAAGGTAATTCTGATGGGGACATCGACCGGGGGGACTAATGCGCTGCAACTTGCGGCCGCTTACCCAAGTGATGTGAACGCACTTGTGCTGTTGTCGCCTAATATCGCGATCAACGACGCAAATGCATGGCTATTAAACAATCCCTGGGGTTTACAAATTGCTACGATGGTCACCGGATCACGATACATTGAATCCAAAGATCAACGAGATATCTACAAACAATATTGGTATTCACGGTATCGGCTGGAAGGCGTAGTTGCGTTGGAGGAATTGTTAGAACAGACTATGAATCACGAAACGTTTGTGAAAATTAATCAGCCGACACTAATGCTGTATTATTATAAAGATGAAGTTCACCAGGATAGTGTCGTGAAAGTGGCGCCGATGCTTGAAATGTTTAAAGAGCTGAAAACAGATCCATCGCTGAAACGAAGTAAAGCCATGCCTCAATCGGGGAATCATGTAATGGCATCCTTCATCAAATCGCAGGACCTAGAGGGTGTGCAACTTGAAATAGAAAAATTTATGACCGAGATCCTTCACATCGCCCCCAAATAAACAGATACTGAGCCTACAACCCTTGTTAAATAGCAAAACGCATCGCTTCTGCCTTCATTTTTTCTCTAACTTGATTTCTCAAAAGGCTTGCTATTATGTTTAATTCCAAAATTGCCGGGATTGGCATGTATGTCCCGGAACAGGTTGTGACCAACAACGATCTGCTACAATACATGGAAACAAGTGATGAATGGATACAAGAAAGAACCGGTATCAAAGAAAGAAGATATGCGCATCGGACTGAAGAGACGACAACAACCATGGCTGTTGAAGCGTCACGAATCGCAATAGAAAGAGCGGGTCTGCAACCGACCGATATTGATTTTATTGTTTTTGCAACGCTCTCCCCTGATTACTATTTCCCTGGTTGCGGCGTACTATTACAACGCGCAATGAAGATGAAAGAAATCGGCGCTTTAGATGTTCGCAATCAATGCAGCGGTTTTGTATACGCGTTGAGTGTGGCGGATCAATTTATCAAAACCGGTATGTACAAAAACATACTTGTTGTTGGAAGTGAAAAGCATTCCTTTGGTTTAGATTTTAGCACGAGAGGCAGAAATGTCAGTGTTATTTTTGGGGATGGTGCAGGTGCCGTTGTTCTGCAACCGACAGAAGAAACGGGCCGCGGTATTTTAAGTACGCACCTGCACAGTGACGGAGAAAGTGCTGAGATATTAGCAATGTATAACCCTGGAACGCACGCCAATCATTGGACGAATGAACCGGTGGCTGATTTCGACGAAGCAGAAATTGGTGAGATGTTTTTTAGTCATGCCATGGTCGATAAAGCGCAGGTATTCCCGAATATGGATGGGCAGGCCGTATTTAAAAAAGCGGTCGTCAAATTTCCTGAAGTGATTAATGAATCACTCACTGCAAATGGATTAACACCTGCAGACATAAATTTATTGGTGCCTCACCAGGCTAATTTGCGGATCGCACAATTCGTACAGCAAAAACTAAAATTGCGCGACGACCAGGTGTTTAATAATATTCAGAAGTACGGTAATACCACCGCCGCATCGATTCCCATTGCATTGTGCGAAGCATGGGAAGCCGGAAAGGTTAAAGATGGTGATGTTGTGTGCCTCGCTGCATTTGGGAGCGGATTTACCTGGGCAAGCGCGTTGATTAAGTGGTGAAAACTGAATGCAAATTGATATAGATTATCGAATGTAGAATGTAGAATTGTGGCGTGCAACCAATTATCGGTTGCTAACCTCTTTTAATAAATTTGGATTATGAATTCCAGGATGATCATTATGGCCAGTGTGCTTTCGTTGGTTTGTTTAAATTTAGGTGCGCAAGAAGGTGCAAGTTGGAAAGTTGTATTGAACAAGAAAACAATTCTTGTGGGAACGAATGCCGATGACACCGCAAAAAACCATATCCGCATTAAGAAAGCTGATCTTTCAAATAACGGTGTTTTCAAAATAGACTATACAGAAGCACCAAATAGCCCGAAAGGATGGAACAGAAGCATTGCGATTTTCGATACGAGCTCGACAGCAATGGTTCAACGCGATAGTACAAATAGTTTTTATCTCTATAACCGGGACCTGATGAAAGTTCTCTGGAGTCGTAAAAAAGTAATTGTTTATACCTGGTCAATGCCTTCGGACCCCTCTATGGCCGCAGCTATTCGTTTGCGAAGAATTCCACTCTGCACAATTGAATCTGCAGAGTAACGAATACAAACCCTTGCTCATCAGAAATGCATTGAATTGCGCTATCGAAGGGATGTCAAGATCAACGAGAATAGCTGGTGTTTTATCCGTCTTGACTGCCTTAAATCTTTCCTATCTGCCTCATTTTAATTTCGGACTTTCGCAACTTCAAACACTATAGTTCATAGCTGATGAAGCGAAAGATCATTTACCTTATCAACCCGATATCCGGAACAAAAAGCAAAACGGTTTTGCTGGAAACAATTCAACGAAAAACTTCGGAACGTGAAATCGATTTCGAAATTCTGCCTACCGTAGCAAGTGGAGATTATTCCTTTCTCGAAGACAAAATCACTAGTGAAGGCATTAAAGAAATTGGGATTTGTGGTGGTGATGGAAGTGTTAACCAGGTCGTTCAATCACTGGCTCATCTTGATCTCAATTTTGGAATTATACCCATGGGTTCCGGAAACGGGCTGGCACTCACCGCCGGCATCAGCCGAAAACCTGAAAAAGCATTGGAAATCATTTTTGATGGCATTCCGAAAAGGATCGATGCCTTCCTGGTAAATAAACAATTTGCCTGCATGTTGGCTGGCCTTGGTTTCGATGCAAGCGTTGCACATGAGTTTGCTCAACAATCAAAACGTGGGCTTGGTACTTATGCATCTCTCAGTACAAAAAAGTTTTTTGCTGCGGAAGCATACCCTTTCACAATCGAAGCAAATAATCTGTCTTTTACTACTGATGCGTTTTTGGTAAGCATTGCTAATAGCAACCAATTCGGGAATAATTTCACAATCGCCCCTGAAGCATTATTATCAGACGGATTGCTGGATATCGTAATTGTAAAAAAAGTTGCAAAACCTTTTCTAATCTACAATGTAATGAAACAGGTTTTGGCCGGTCATTCAGACAAGTTCGAAAATTCTCTTGCTTCACCCGTGATCTACTTCCAAACACCTTCATTACGAATTACAAATACTGAAAACGCACCGCTGCATATTGACGGTGAACCACGAGAGAGTTTGATTGATATGAAAATAAAAGTGCTTCCTTCTTACTTCAAACTTATTCACGCGAAGTGAGTGGCAACCCGCGTTTTGTTTCAATAAGCTTTTGTAATTGCGTTAGTGCAGCAGCATTTACGTCTGCATCAAGAGCTTCAGCAATATCTTTTCGTTCTCCTTTTGTAAGATGGAAACTAAGTGCAGCGCGGGCATCGTCCTTCTTTGGAGAATATTGAAACGTATATTTGAAAATATTGTTTCCAGTCGCTTGCTCTGCGAGACTTAACATGTCGTTTTGCGAGTATTCCTGCATCTTGTACCAATTGTATTGCAGCAGCAACATTGGGCGGGTAGCGATCTCCGTGATATTGTGTACTTCATATGGAAACTCCCAACCTCCCACTTTTCGATCGCGGATCTGGAGCATTACCACTCCACTCGTATTTTCTTTTATCCATTGATTAAAAACCTGTACGAAGCGCATCGCGGTTTCCTGTCCAAAATTATCACGCAAGCCAGCATCCATCACATCAATCACGGGCTGTGACGGCAACCAAACATTCGGTAGTACATAAGGAAAGGTTGCGTTCATTCGCATTGCAGTCAGCAAGCGAAGGTTCATCGGATTCTGCTTCTTGAAAAAACCCTGGTAGTCTAATCCATCCGCATCTACGTCGCCCATTGTGGTGGTATCCACGAGAGGCTTCATCAGGAAACTTGTTGGCTGAGTTCCGATTATCAGTTTTCGTCCGTCGCGCGTGATCACGGAATTGAAAATTACTAACGGAATCCGTGCGGCCTTTTCATCGTCGTACCATTCGCCCAGTTGCTTGTTGAGAATGCCATGTGTGTTGGCATTTAATTTTTCCTCAAATGCATAACCACGGTCCTTGATATATTCATATTCACCAACAGAAAATTTTTGCGCAGGAGAAGCGAGGTCTCGCGCAACAAAGGAAGAAAACAACGGATTAAGCAAATCACCGGCAATGTCATCAACATAGCGTTGATCGCAAGGATTTATTGTCGCATTTGTTTGACGCATTCTGTCGAGCTCACGGAAATAAGTTGCACCTAGCATTCCCCCTGAGGCGCCAGTTATCAAAAACGTCTTCTGCATTATCTTACCGCCAGTTATACTATCGAGCCTTTGCAAAACATTCATTGTAAAGGTTGCACTCCGACTACCGCCACCACTTGTATTGATGATAAATAACAAAGGCCTTGCTTCGTTTTGTTTCACCTTCCAGGCATCTAATATGGAAATCATATTTTTTTGATCTCGCTCCATATTTTCCGCACTCGCTAATTCATGTAAAGACTCCTTACTATAGATCGGCCGTTCTGTTTTATTTAAGTAGTTTAACCCGTATGCCTTGTTGCTGGCATCGATAATATCATTCTTGTACAATACATTTAAGAAGACGAATAAGAGCACCAAAAATGGAATGCTCCATGTCTGCAAGAAGTACGAAAACGCACCCGACACTGCAATCAGGATTGCAAAGAAAACCGTGATGGCCGCTGCCGCGGGAAGTTGGAAATACGGATTATCCAGCATGAACCCGACAAGGACAAGAAACACAAAAGCAATGAAAATGGAAACAACGGCTGCAAAGTGATGACGGCTGAAGATCGTTTCGATAAACTCTTTACTATAATGCGAAACGTCGCGGACTTTTTTGAGCGTGAAAGGGGAATGCAAAAACCACTCAACTTTTATAAGGCGACTATCATTGAGCCGCGTTTCCCCTTTTTTAAATTGCGATTTAAACAGTTGCGGATTACTAATGATCGGGGTTAGTGCACGAAGAATTCGCTTATCGTACCTGAAAAAATATAAAAATGACAATGCAATTGTCAATATCAATCCTACTAAAAGCCCAAGTAGTTGTAGTGTAATTTGACCCGGTGCATGCAATTCTTTTGTATAATTGAAATGGATCGCGCGAGCAAAATAAAATACCAGGAATACAAGAGGGATACCAAAATTATTGATGCAATACTTCAGAAACGGATTCGAAGAAGTTGCCAAAAATCGAAAATGCCGACTGAAAAGGATGAACGTCGTGATGTTCCAACTCATGATAAAGATCCCAATGGCAGACCCGACGATTGCAGCAGCAGCGGCATTAACCTGGCCGAGATATTCAGGAGCAAGAAAAAGTGAATCGGCACCATAAGACTTCATAAAATTTCCGTTCACCGTACTGAACAGGATGTACCAGAAAATCAGGAGAACCTGGAATTTCTTGAAGTGCAAGAGAATGAGTTGCACCGGAAAGGAATAATATAATCCACGCAGGAAAACTTTCATACGAGACGATCAACCGCTATAATACAACAAGTTACTATTAAAACGAAATGAGGAGTAAATTATGACAGGCGAAGGAAAGATTTGCTTCGTAATAAAAAGATCATCCAAATCCATAACATCAATAAGATCATTGCAGTGAATTGATGGGCCGCTCCAAGCCACAATAGAATATTTCGGTCTGAAGAATACAATACCGTTAGAACCCCCAGTGCCACTTGCATAACAACAACAACCAACGGAAGTGCACGCGTTTTTGAAAAATAAGCACTCGACACTATTTGTCGCGCCTTCACCCACCATATCAGCACCAACAATGTGATGAGATAAGCCAGGCCGCGATGGATAAATTGTACCGTGATTAAATCGCCGGTCAGATTGCCAGTATCAATTGCCGGGAGCCATTTGCCATTGATCGTGGGCCAGGTAGGTGCCGCAACTGCTGCTTTCAGTCCCGCCATGAATGCACCATAAATCAGTTGCAATGTGTAAACAACAAGAATTGCAATTGTAAAATTGCGAAAAGAGCGATTGATCACCCATTCAGCCGAAGGCACTAATAACTTCAATGCAAACCAAAGTGCATAACAAAGTAAAACAAGCGCACCAATAAAATGACCGGCAAGCCGGATATGACTTACATATACATCGTTTTGGTTCAATCCGCTTTGCACCATGATCCAACCGATTGCACCCTGGAGCGCACCGAGGATGAACAAAATCACCATTGGCAAAATCATATCACGACGAAAACGCTTTTGAATAAGAAAAACAATGAACGGAATGAGAAACACTACACCTAGCAATCTCGCCCAATTGCGATGCAACCATTCCCAGAAATAAATGAATTTGAAGTCTTCGAGGGTATAAGTAAAATTGATCTGTTTATACTGCCCGATCTGTTTGTACTTTTCAAAGGCAGCCTGCCAGCTTGCGTCATCCGTTGGAGGTAATGTGCCAAGTATTGGTTTCCATTCCGTAATGGAAAGTCCCGATCCGGTTAAACGCGTTATGCCGCCAAGCATAACCTGGATCATAATCATTCCGACTCCAATAAGTAACCAAATTGCAATCGGCCTGGACGAGGAGCGAGCGATAAAAAATTTCATACGATATGCAAAGTTAATGGAGCAACTGATAGAAATCTGCAAATGACTGTTCTACCAGCTGCTCAATGAAAACTGTAAATGATTTGCACATAACGTCACCTGATGAAAATTTTTTATGGATTTACATATTCTGTACCTTTTAATAGTTTCTCATTAGTCACCACCAAAACAATTTACCATGCCTACCAATCCTCATCCACACAAAACGGGTAGAAGAAATTTTTTAGGCTCGATCGCCACCGGTGCAGCTACTCTTGGCCTAAGTACTATTGCAGCACCGATTGACACCCTCGCAAAATCACAAAATCCCGCCGACGTCGAAACCTGGTTTAATCAAATAAAAGGCAAACACAAAATCGTGTACGATGCACCTCATCCGAACGGCATCTTTCCCTTCGCCTGGCCCAGGGTTTTCCTCGCTACGAATGTGGCAACGGGTACACCCGAAAAAGAAAATAGTGTAGTAGTCGTTCTCCGACATTCGGCGGTGGGTTATGCATTCAATCATGATATGTGGTCTAAATACAAATTTGGGGATGCTTTCCAGGCGAAAGATGCCGGCGGCAATCCGCAAACAAAAAATGCATTTTGGCAACCTGCTGCTGGCACCTATGCTGTTCCAGGCATTGGCCCAATTGCAATTGGTATTAACGAACTGCAGGAAAGCGGCGTCATGTTCTGTGTGTGTGAAGCAGCGATAACAGTCAACAGCACTGTTATTGCAGGAAAGATGGGCCTGAAACCCGAGGATGTAAAAAAAGACTGGATGGCAAATATATTACCAGGCATTCAACCTGTTCCTTCAGGCGTGTGGGCTTTAGGCCGCGCACAAGAAAAAGGCTGCGGATATATTTTCGCGGGTTAATAATCTCTCTAAAAGAATGTCAACCACCATTCGCACATTCGCAATTCGCCATTCGCACATGCTCAAATTGTCAAATACCAGCCGGGTAAAGATCACTGCCCGGCTTTTTTAATTGATGCTAGTTGTTTCTCTTTTATTTCTTTGAACGGTCCAAATTTATGTTGCCTCTCAGAAAAGCCATCTGAATAAGGACCGAAAGGATGATCAAATGGCTTTTTGTTGATATTTGGCCAGTCTTGCGGGAACCTTTTATCCGGGCGAGGTTGTGAATTCACAAAAGCAGCAACATCCCAGCATTGATCAACAGTAACAGCGGTATCTAATTTTGAATCAAACGGCATGTTTAATTTTACGTAGCCCGCAAAACGTGATAATCGTAATAGCCCTGCACCAGTATTATAACTTTGATCTCCCCAAAGAGGCGGATTAGTAAAATACGATCCCGTATCAGTCATTTTTAATCCCTCTCCATTTGCACCGTGGCAACGCGAACATTTTGTGTCGTAAACTATTTTCCCTTTCGCAGGATCAGCGGGACGGTCCATTAACGCCAGGTCAATAATTCCTGCCCCTGCTGGCTTTATGTTCTTTGGTACATCTTTCCCAACCCATTCG
>JACMLR010000270.1 GCA_014379515.1 Chitinophagaceae bacterium | reverse complement strand
GCTGGAAGTTCTGAGGTCCTTGAAGTTGGTGACCTTAGTGTGGAAAAGGAATATGGTTTTGCTGGCGATATTGTTGAAGCCATCTGGACATTGGTTTCGCAAAACAAAGTGTTTGAAGCCGTTATTGGAACTGGAGTTTCTTACAGCATCAAGGCGTGGATACAAACCTGTTTTCAACTCAAAAATCTCGATTGGCACAAATACGTTGTAGTCAAAGAGAATTTCCTGCCAGAGTATAAAATATTAGTGTCTGATCCCTCTACAATTAATTCATTAGGTTGGTTTGCGAAAACTTCTATATCTGACCTGGCGGGATTAATGCTCGATAGCAAATGAAAAAAAAAGTATTAATTGCGACGATCAATGATTACGTGGTGTATCAACCTACGATTTTAAATCTATACGATTCTTTGGCTTCAAAGTTTGACGTTGAGATAATTTCTTTTGAACCAACAGCACTGGGCAAAGAAAAAGACCTTCACAGAAATATTCGGTATTTAACTGTTAACCCAACTCTTAAAAATTTCATTAACAAAGTAGACTTTGTGATGAGCAAAGTTGTAACGATAGGAAAGCGGTTGTTTTCTTCGTTGAATTATCGATACTTGTATTATAACCGTTTGCTCCCTGCCACGTTGGCTAAAGCCTTGCGGAATTCGACCGCCGACATCGTAATCGCTGTGGATATTCCTGCCTTAGCAATTGCACAAAAAATTTTCGGGAAAGCACATTTTTTGTCTCTCGAAATTGACAAAGATGATATTTTCTTTAAAAAAATAGACCGGAGTAAAATCCAATCCGTTTTCATTCAGAATCAGATAAGGTTCGATTTTCTTTTTGGAGGAGCTACAATGCCGCGCTTTTTCGTACAAAATGCCCCCAATTACAATCCCCTGGACTTAAATAAAACAAGTTCTTTCAGGCATAATTTAGTTTGGGCAGGCACAATACTCGAAAGATTCGGAATTTTCAATTGTTTGGAGTTCATTCACCATTACCCCGAATATGTTTTGGTTCTGAAGGGAGGGGCAGATAGAGCAACAATGAATAAACTGACAGCCAGGTACATTAATCTCCTGGAAACCCAACGTGTAATTATTAATCAGGAATATCTAGACACCCAAGACTTTATAAAATTCCTTTCCGCTTTTCGAATTGGTTTCTGTTTTTATTCTTGGGAATTGATCAACTCAAATTTCAATTACGCTACTGCGCCATCAGGAAAGTTGTTCATGTATATGGCTGCAGGTGTTCCTGTTGTTGCATGTAATATTCCTGGGTTCGACTTTGTCAAAAAATTCGGTGCTGGAGTTTTGATAGATAATTATAGTCCTGAGACCATTAAAGCAGCAATTGAAGAAATCGACTTGAACTATGAACAGTATTCTACTGCCTGCCTAAAAGTAGCCGAATATTTTAGCTTTGGTACAAGTGTAGAACCTTACATAAATTTTCTAAAACGAACGGCTGATAATTAATAATCACGCATGCCATTCATCTCCATTTGCATACCTGCCTACCAACGTGTTGAGAATTTACGTCGATTGTTGAATTCAATCCTAACGCAAGAATTCCAGGATTTTGAAGTGATTGTTACCGACGATTCTCCCGATGAAACGGTGAAACAACTGTGCAAAGAGTTTGCGAATTCTATTCCCCTTCATTACTTCCATAACCCCATCGCCCTCGGAACTCCGGATAACTGGAACGAAGGAATAGCAAAAGCAACTGGTGAATGGATAAAAATAATGCATGATGACGATTGGTTTCGATCAAACAGCAGTCTTCATGTTTTCGCCGACGCTGCAAGAAAAAATCCAGGATCGTTCATCTTTTCCGCATTCGCTAACATATGGCAAGCAACCGGGCATGAAACGGTTGTTCAGCTTAAATCCTTTAGATATTCCCAGTTACGAAAAAATCCTGTTTCGCTTGTCGGCAAAAATGTCATCGGGCCGCCGAGCGTTACATTGTACCCGACTTCTTTAACATTGGAGTATGATGTAACTATGAAATGGCTCGTTGATATGGATTTTTATATCCATGCACTTACTACGCTGAAGCCTGTTTACATTTCCAATCCGTTAGTCAATATTGGTATCCATGAAAGCCAGGTGACCACCAGTAGCAAGCTGAATCCCGAGGTGGAAATTCCAGAACATCATTTATTGTTATCGAAAGTGGGCAACAAAGCGTTTCGTAATATTATCTTCTTTGATGCCTACTGGCGATTAATCCGAAATCTCGGCATTCGCTCTTCATCGGATTTTCGGGCTTTCATGCCTGACCAGAATATACCCCCCATTATCAACTCGATTATCAAATTTCAAAATCGGTTTTCACAAAAGTTACTTCAAATTGGCATTGCATCAAAGGGATTGATGCTGGTTTCGTATTTATCGAACTATAAGCTGGCAAAGTAAGTCCATTCTCGGTTAGCCTTGCAGTGTTGGAGCCTTTCGTTCAATAAGCAAAACTCTATACGCTTCCATAAACCGTTCTCTTGTAAAATTTTCCCGCGCATAGTCATACGCGCTTTGAGACAAACGTTTCAACAATTCATTGTCAGAAGCTAATTCCCGTATTAAGCGAACCGCTTCGTTTACAACTTTTTCTTCATCGGCAATATGCTCAATCAGCAGGGCATTTACACCTGTAGACAAATGCATTTTGTTTCCTTCCAATGCAGTTACAACAGGAACGCAACCACAAGCCATACTTTCCTTGATCACCATTGGAAAACCTTCAAAGATCGAAGTAAGTATAAGGACATGTACAGAATCATACAACAAATACATCTCTTCTTCCTTGCTGATGCCACCTAGCATTGTGGACACCTCCATCGTTTTTTCAGTCAGGTCATCCTGCATCGTGCCTGCAAAAATGAAATGCACAGCAATATTCTCTTCGCTCAATTTTTCGATAACACGATTCAGCAGCCAAACTCTTTTCTGTGGCCCGCCACGACCTGCATACAATACCCTTAGTGGTGGCCTGTAATCTTTTTGTAGTGTAGCAGGAATCGTTACGCCGGGTTCGATGAACAACACTTTCTTAAACTCAAGTTCAGATAAACCATATTGTTCATACTGTTTTCTAATGTTGTTGTATGTATAATTGTCATAAACTACGCGGTAGTTCATGTACTTGCTTGTCGCGAGCCCGAACCATTCCATACCATTTTTTGTATGGGCGAAATTGTGAAACAGTTCAGTTTTACAGACACTGTTTTTTAGGAAGGGTAGGAGGTCGAAAAAGAACGTACTATTTGAACTAAACAGGTGTAAATTTTCGTGACGGTTAAAGTAGAAAGCGTAATAATGAATAGTAAATGGGCGGAGAAATAGGTTTTCACAGTAACGATGAATATCGCGCACAGCAGCATTCGGAGTGGAAAAAAATGCATCTTTTAGTTTATCGTCCCCAGAGTAACGAGTAAAATATATTTGCTTCTCAACATCGGCAACACTTTGTAGCGCATCCAAAAATATTCGTTGCGCACCTCCAATCGCATAGCGATCAAACATAAAGACAATGCGTGCCTTTTTTTTCTTTTTAAAAAAAACAATTGGGTAAACTAGTAAGAGGCTGATAGGATATGCCAGCCAAAGTACAACTCGGTAAATTTTTATTTTGGTAAGATTATGCATCAACCGACCTTCCTTTTTTGTTGGTTAAGATGGTATCAACTTTAACTGCAATATTCCCCCAGTAATAGTAATCGTAAAATGCTGTGGCTGTGTCGCTATTTACTATCATGGCTTTTTTTACCAACTCGGCAAACGTTGCCCAATCCTCATCAGCAACAATATGCAATTTATCCCTGCAAACGCTTCTGACCAGCCCGAGTGCACCAATGGTAGATGAAATGACTGTACAGTTATAGGCGATCGCTTCAATGGCTTTTGTTTTCACACCACCTCCGCTTAATATCGGATTGAGAAAGATATCTGTTGCCTTAAAATAAATTGAAATATCATCCACAAAGCCGGCGTAAATGATGTTCTTGTCTTTGTACGGTTTTAACTCATTGAAAAAAGCTGGCAGCCCCTTTCCACAAACTAATATTTTGTAGGGAATAGCTTGTGCAAGCAATACGGGATTTATTTTATCGAGGATAACCTGTAAAGCTTCGTAATTGGTATGATGATACAATGCTCCATTGAAGAGCAATATCTTTTCATCCGAACGAATATCATGCTTTTCAGCAATAATTTTTCGCGCTTGTGGGATATCTGCAGGTATCCCGGCAATTTCAACTCCGTAGGTTATCGCAAACGATTTGGCACTATTAATTTCCAGTTCTTCAATAGCAAACGATCGGTCATCCTCTGAAATAAAAAAATTAATATCGGATTGCTTGTATACCCATTGCTCATACAATTTCAATCCTTTCCACCACCAACGCCCAATCGATTTCGATCGTTCGAATTCAATGTTATGCGAATGCACAACCCAGGTTATATTAGTTGATTTTTTGACCAACCAGGCCAGCCATCCATAATACGGATGTTCAATTAGAAAATGTGTAGCGTTGTGTTGTTTGATAAGTTTACGAATGGTTAATACAAGGAAAATATTTACATATCGAACGCGGCTATTCGAAAGCCAATTCAGCATTTTGTAATTCTTTGTCGCGCTGACATCATTATTCTTTGTACTAATAGCCAGCAAGGGAACTCGTTCACCGACATATTCGTTGAAAACAGCAATGCCTTTCTCCCCACCAAGTCGCGCAGGCAGAATTTTATAGGGAACGATGCTGACAACGCGCGGTTCTGTCATAATGGTTTTTTAGCAAGCACAAAGATTGCAGTCGCAATGAAAGGATTTCCCGTTGTGTCGTTTTTAAATACGGTCGACGTTAATAAGCGTTTCAACTTTCCTTCACTCAGTACATCCATCGGGGCCGTTACATATTCCATCGATTGAATCTGAAAACCATGCTTTTTCAATAAGGTACCAATCCGTTGTTTTGTATAGATCCGTGCATTTGCCCATCGCTCATGAATCGGCCGGGGTAACCAGGAGAAAAAAGGCACACGGTTCCATGGCAACAGTGGGAGTTTTGCGCCGTGCGTTTCGAATACCCACCATTTATTCGGAACCGAAATTGCCACAAGACCGCCCGGTTTCAGCAAATTAAAAAATGCGGCAACAGTGTCTTCGTTTTCGAAATGTTCAATCACTTCAAAACTGATAATTCGATCAAAGCGACTTTGTAATGTTTCCTTCTCAAGATTTACCTGTTGAAACCTTGTATTAGTTGCGTTCCATTTAAGCTGCTGTTTTTCAAAATCGGCAGCATAATCATAGATGTCTACACCAACACAATCGCTGAACTCTTTTGCAACCTGGTTGATAGTTGCGCCAGTTCCGCACCCAATTTCAAGACAGGTCATTTCTTTATTGAAAAATCCAACCTGTTCATTGAGTATATCAATCCTACGTTTCACAATGCGGTCGTCCTCATCGGCGGGCTTACCAAGATAGTGCTCGTCCTGGAACAACTGTTTGTCTACCCGGTTTGTATTACTCATTTTCCTGCTTGCGATTTTAACGAATCGCTATTTGGTTTTGCAATAACGTAAATGAAAGGAGCGATCTGAAAGCCAAGTTCCTTATTTGATAGAATCAACCTATTGAGAATTTTGGCCATTACATTTTTCCAATTCTTCTGATAGTGTGTATCCCAAAAACCTGGTTCAAAGCCTACCGAATAATGCAATTTTCCAATCAATTTTCGATAAGTATCAAACGATAACATGTTTTCGAACCAAACCCCATTTTCAGGATCGCAGGTATTGGAACCTTCAGCCACAACAACCGGGTATTTACCAGAATGCGTATATAAGTTGACACTATCAGTTAGATCCTGCATTGCACGTCCACGCGTTACAATCGCAAGCTTTGTCCTTTTTTCCGCTGATAAATTCGGCGCCATCGCCTCAATCATTTCTTCCCGTTTCGGTAAAAAAATTTTCTCCCATTTCTCATGCCAGCGTTTATGCTTTATACGGCTTCCGGGATTTTTGTAATTCGCAGTCGTAGAGGAATACACAAGCGCAGTGGGTTGTTTTTCGGCTACAGCGGTAAAGAATTTATCAAGTTTGTAGATATGTTCAAGAACATTCCTGGACGTTATTATAGTACATCTTATATTTTTGCGACTGAGTTGCAAGAGTGTTTCTTCGATGTCGCCCGTTATATATTCGTCTACTCGTACCTCAATTGCTTCCGCGATTAATTGCGCACTTGTTTTCCAGTCCTCTAGATGATCATTGTAAATAACTTGTTTGCAGCCAATCATTTTTGCAAGCGTGTACAATGTGCCTACGCCGGCACCGTAATCCATAATGATTGTATCTTCTAATTTCTTGCCGCTTGTTTTTATCGAACGGTACAATAAGTGCGCACTTGTTTCAATAGAAAAAAACAAACGTTTGAAATGACTGCCCTTGAAATACTCAAGGCAGTGATAAGGCATACCAAGACGATCGACATCCAGTTTTTGCAGGCGGTTGAACAACGTGACAGATTGCTCCTGAATTTTCATTCCTAATTCATCACCGGCTGTTAAAAACTTATCCATAGGTTGGATTACTTGTTGGCCGTTTTAGGCGCAACAGTTTTTAATGATCGTCTTAATTCCCAAATAATACCACCTACTATAATTATCCATGAAAGTATACTGATGATAAATGAGATCGTATCTCCCGTTTTCTTTGTTTGCGGATCAAAGCGGAATTCGATTTTGTGATTCCCGGCAGGAACAGGCAAACCACGCAATGCATAATTCACCCGTGCTATTTGAACCTCTTTGCTATCAACAAAAGCTTTCCATCCATAAGGATAATAAATCTCACTAAATACTGCCAGTTGATTGGAGGCCGCCCGGCTTTCATAAAGGATATAATCATTCATGTTTTGCAAAAGGCGGATACTCGCAGTTGAATCGGGAACCGGAACAGCTGTTATTTTCGATTGCTCTCTTTTGTCAATAATAACGGTATCAGCAGGAATGAATTGATTCATTGCAGTCATCTCTTCATCGGCGTTGTTTACATACTTGATTGCTTTTACAAACCAAACCGGGCCGAGTGCCCCTGGATTTGGCAACGCCATTGGTTGTTGCGTTTGCTGGTTAGCGACTATAAAATACTTTGTATTGAGCATGTTCAACACTTCCAGGTTATTCTTTGAAATTTGATTTTCGATTAAATCCTGGTAAAGGGCCAGCTTTGCCGGATGGTATCCGCCAATGGAGTTGTGATGATATGCTGACCTCGATTCGTTCGTGAAATTTTCTGTTTGATCGAAGACCCGATAATAACCAGTGTCCTGCAAAATCTGTTGATCCGCAGCATTCGGTGTAAATGCAGTTCCAATCATTTCATCCTCGTCAACATAATCCTTTTTGCTTAAGTAGCGCAAGTCAACACCTATCAGGTCAATAAACGATAAAATTGTAAATCCAATCACTACATAGAGAGGTGCCAATTTTTTCCTTGCTGCAAAAAAAGCAAGCGCAACTCCAAGTGCGAGGAAAATGAGTGAGCGAATAAGATCGGCTGTATAGAGTCGTTGCCGGTCTGCTGCCAGCCCACTCATGAATGCACCGCTATCTGCATTTGCTTTTTGTGCGATCTGCTCCGTTGGTTGCTGACCCTGGCTATATCCCCGCGTGAGTGATTCTGCAATCATGCTTTTGATCCCGGTATCGTTTGTTCCTTTAAAATCGGCCATGAAATAGCCAATAAGCATTATTGCAGCCATTATACCGGTTACAATGAATACTGTTTTCATTTTCTTCCGCAACAATTCGGTATTCCACTCCCGGTAAACCAATTCCTGCAAACCGATTGAAGCAAGAACTGCAAGTGTAAGTTGTGGAATCACAAGGCTCATGGATGGTGCCCGAAACTTATTGTACATCGGCAGGTAATCAAACAGGAAATAATTGAACGCACTAAAATTGTTTCCCCAGGCCATTAAAATACCAATTATAGATGCGGCGATCAGCCAACCGAGATGAGCACCCCGATATAGAACCAATGCAACGATCGTTAGGAACAACACAACAATACCAAAATAAACAGGGCCAGATGTATTCGGCTGGCCGCCCCAGTAAGGGGACATATATTGTCGAAAATATTGAATCGCATTCTCCGGCAATTGTGCGTCTTGCATTGCTTCGATCGCTTTCGACTGTTCCCCCAATTCATTGGCACTTGATCCGCCACCACGTGCTGCCGGTACCATGAAGGTTTGGCTTTCACCGATTCCATAACTCCAGCGAAACGCATATTCTTTATCAAGTCCACCTTTTGTTTTGTCTTCTTTTGGCTTGTTGAGTGTAAGTTCTGAACGGCCGCCGCGCATCGTTTCTTTTGCATACTCATTCAAAGGCATCAACATAACGGCGTACGAGGCTGCACTGATAATGCCGGCAACGATGCCAAGGCCTGCAGTCATTGCGAGGTGACGAAATTGTTTTTCGCGGATCGCCTTGATTACAAATGCGACACTCGCGCAAGCGAGAATAAGCAATGTGTAATACAGAATCTGAATGTGGTTTTGATAAAAAAGCAGCGTTGCAAACAGCACCATCGTAACAAGGCCCCAAACATATTTGCGTTGTGTCAGTAAGATAAAACCGGCAATCAATGCGGGAGCATATCCCATTGACGCCAGTTTTGTTGTATGACCCGTTGCTACCAGTATCGGGCTATACGAACAAAATGCATATGCGAGTGATCCAAAAATTGCTACCCAGGTACGAAGACCCAGTACACGAGCGAGGATATAAAATCCAAGGCAGTTCATAAAGAACAAACCTGCTGGCCCCGGTAAAAAGAGACGAAATAAGCCGTCGAGTATCGCCGGTGAAATATTGTATTTGGCCTCTATATATACCTGGTAGGCGGGCATTCCGCCGAACAAACTGTTAGTCCATAAAGGAAAGTATCCATATTTTTCTTTGAATTCAATCGATTGCTGCGCCATTCCCTTCCAACCAATAACGTCACTCTGATTAACTACCAGTCCCTGGATCGCTGGAATGCAATAGATAATCGAAATCAATACAAACACAGCTATTGCGATGGCATGTGGTTGAATACGCTGCCAAACCGATTTATTCATTGTTACAATTATTAAAAATGATGGGCAAAATAATGCAATTTTACAGGATCGCGGCTTATGCACAACCTATTATTTTTCATGCGGGTAACTTTCTTATGCAACGTTTCCCTGCTGCTCTGCTGGCTCTCGTCTTTTTGGTCGTTTTTGCCTGAAGGATTTATATCATCAACGGTAGTAATGATGGGGATCGGTCTGTCATTCGTGTTAAACGTTTGCTTAACGATCGTACTCATTGTTCAATGGTTTAGAAAGCGATCCTCGTTCCGCAGTTTTCCGCGCTGGCTAATAATCGCTAACTTGATTTTTTTAATACCCCAACTGATACTTCTGCTGTTATGATTAAGAATATTATTAATGACCGTCCCACACGGTTGTTCCTGATTCTTGCAGGGTTTTTCGTTACCAATGCACTTATCGCGGAAATAATAGGAGTGAAGATATTTTCTCTCGAACAAACAGCTGGATTTAAACCGTCCAGTTTCTCCCTTTTTGGTCGTGAGGGCTTGTCGTTCGATTTGACTGCCGGAGTCCTGTTATGGCCTGTTGTTTTTGTGATGACAGACATCATTAACGAGTATTACGGACCGAAAGGTGTGCGGTTTCTTTCTTATCTAACAGTGGTTTTGATTGGATTCGCATTCATTGTATTCCTTGCTGCAATCAAACTTGTTCCCCCGGGCTGGTGGGTTGCCAGCGGTGAAGTGAACGGTGTGAAGGACATGCAACAATCGTACGCCGCAATCCTGGGTCAGAGCAATTGGATCATCATCGCTTCAATTATTGCATTCCTCGTGGGGCAGGTTGTTGACGTACTCGTATTTCATCGTATCAAAAGATATACAGGCGAGAAAAAGATTTGGTTGCGAAGTACAGGTTCCACGCTCATTTCGCAATTGATAGATTCTTATATAGTATTATTTATCGCTTTCTATATCGGAGCTGATTGGAGTTGGCAACAGGTATTCGCAATCGGAATGGTGAATTACATTTATAAGTTTATCGTTGCAATACTACTAACCCCCGTTATCTATCTTGTTCATGGATGGATAGAACGATACCTCGGTCATCAAACTGCTAACGCAATGAAAACGGATGCAATGCAGCACTAATTCACTTAAACTAAATTCTTTTCCATCACGTAATCATTCATAAAATACGAGTTGCCGATATCAACATCTTCTTCTTTGGCTATTACAAATCCACATTTTTCATAAAAGCGAATCGCGATATTATCACGTTTTACATTTAGCAAAAGCGAGTTTCCGCCCTCCAATCGCACTGCCGTTTCCACTTTGTCGAGCAGTGCTTTCCCCAGTCCTTTGCCCTGCGTACTCATTAGCACATATAGTTTGTGAAGCTTGTACGTAGCAGGTTCTGCGTAAAATGAATAGGCCGCAAAACCAACAGGCAATCCGTCTGCTTCCGCAATAAAGTATTTGTGATCTTCTTCTTCGATTTGTTTTTTCAACGCTTGGGGCGCGTAGAGCAGGCTCAGCATGTAGTGCAAGCGATCGAAACTCAGCGTATCGCGATAGGCATACGGCCAAATCTGGTACGCGAGGTAACCAATGCTGTCGATGTCAGATACTGTTGCTTTGCGGATTGTCGGCATTGAGCTCATACCAGGTTATTGCGATTATGAAATGCTTGTTTTGATAATTCCTGATGAAGACGAATCGACTTCAATGCCATGCGAATGGCGATCCAATAAGAAACAAGCGCTCCAGCAAATAGTAAGCCAGTCGAGACGTACACGGTAACCTCTTTACTTTCCTGTAAAAAAAGAAAGAAATCGTATGCTCCATGAAAGAATGCTGCAAGCAGCAATCCTTTCCAAAGGTGTGCGCCTGAATGCGCAGGATCAAACTTTGCAAGGCCGGCATGATAACCCATAATAACACCAAATGCTGCGTGTGCCGGTACCGAAAGAAACAAACGGACAATGCCTGTTACATAGCCATACTCCCAAACATAGTTCAGATTTTCCAGCGTTGCGAAACCCATACTGACCATAACGGAATAGATAATTCCATCAAAAGGTTCATTGAATACTTTTAATCGAAAAGCATAAAAGCGAAGCATGATAAATTTGCTCAGCTCTTCACCAAATCCAACAACAACAAATGCAAATAATGCATAATAGCCCACTGATTTTGTTTGGAAATAACCAAGTACCTGCGGTTCCAGGGTCAATTGAATAATGATTGCAGGAACAGTGCTGAGGACGCCCAGGATAAAGGCGATGAGCAGGTTTTTGAATGGCTCTCGGTCATATTTGTCCTTGCTATATATATAAAACATGATAGCAAAACCAGGCGCAAGTGCAAGTGCAATCAAGTTCATGTGTCAGTTGTTTACGATACGGATTTGGGTTGGCTAAAAATGGAAAACCTGCAATTACTTCTGTTCAGTTGTGTCGCAAAAATTCTGAGCCAAATAGATATTGCAGGTTACCAGTTCTGTTATTGAAATGCGCGCTATTGCATTTTCTTTTTCAGGTTTTGATCGATTGCTTCCAGGAATTCCTCGGTATATAAGTAATGTGTTCCGTGTTCAACTTTATTACCATGAATACAAACGGCCAAATCTTTTGTCATTTTTCCGCTCTCAACTGTTTCAATACAAACCTGCTCCAATGAAAGCGAAAAATCGATCAACGGTTGATTATTATCGAGTTTGCCCCGGAAGGCGAGTCCTCTTGTCCATGCAAAGATTGAAGCGATCGGGTTTGTTGATGTTGGTTTCCCTTTTTGATGATCGCGGTAATGGCGTGTAACCGTTCCATGTGCAGCTTCTGCTTCCATCGTTTTACCGTCGGGGGTTACAAGTACAGATGTCATCAAACCTAATGAGCCAAATCCCTGAGCAACCGTGTCACTTTGAACATCGCCGTCGTAGTTTTTACAAGCCCACACAAAATTTCCGTTCCACTTCAACGCACTTGCAACCATATCATCAATCAAACGGTGTTCATAGGTAATTTTTGCTGTTTCGTAGGAAGTCTTGAACTCATTGTCATAAATCTCCTGAAAAATATCCTTGAAACGACCATCATATTTTTTAAGAATCGTGTTTTTAGTACTCAGGTAAAGTGGCCATCCTTTTTGCAAAGCCATATTGAAACAGCTCCGCGCAAAGCCACGGATGCTTTCATCTGTGTTGTACATACTCAAGGCAACGCCGGGTCCTTTGAATTGAAAAACTTCATGCTCGATAACTTTACCATCTTCACCTTCGAACTTGATCGTTAATTTTCCTTTTCCAGGTACTACAAAATCAGTTGCACGATACTGATCACCAAATGCGTGTCGACCGACAATGATCGGGCTGTCCCATGTTGTCACGAGACGCGGAATATTTTGAATGACGATTGGTTCACGAAAAACAGTCCCATCTAGAATATTGCGGATTGTACCATTTGGACTCTTCCACATTTGTTTCAAACCAAACTCTTCAACTCGTTGCTCGTCCGGAGTGATGGTTGCGCATTTGATACCGACACCGTATTGCCGAATCGCGTTTGCGGCATCAACTGTTACCTGGTCACTCGTTTCGTCACGATATTCAATGCCAAGGTCATAATACTTGATGTCGAGCTCGAGATAAGGATTGATCAGTTTGTCTTTGATGAATTTCCAGATGATTCTCGTCATCTCGTCACCATCTAACTCAACTACAGGATTGGCTACTTTAATTTTATTTGGCATGATAAAAACTTTATTAAGTGATTGGTTTGCAAACCTAAGGAAATGGAAGAATTTCACAAAGCATTGATTATTCTTTATCACTTCAGGAAGAAAAGCAGAAGCGGCGCTGCCGTAAAAATCCTGTCAAGCAAAATCTACACTTACACGTTAAGCAAAAAGTTAACTTGCATTCATGATTAGAGGCTTTCAGGAATACCTGGGTCGGCACATGGCGTTAACGGAAGAAGAGCAACTGCAATTATCCGAATTGGCAGAGGTTCGTTCGTACGATAAAAAAGTGAGGGTGACAGACATCGGCGAAATTGACCAACACCTTAATTATGTGGTGCGGGGATTGGTTAGAAAATTTTTTGTAAAAGGAAAGGAAGAAGTAATCAAACAAATTTCCAAAGAAGGCACTCTCGTATCATCCTACGTGTCTTATTTCTCACAGGTTCCATCGGGCTATGTAGTCGAAACGCTGGAGCCAACGATCCTGGTTTCCATTAGCTTTCAAAACTTTGAATCTCTTTTTCAGTCGAGT
>JACMLR010000269.1 GCA_014379515.1 Chitinophagaceae bacterium | reverse complement strand
ATCTACCAATCCGGATTTTGCGGTGGTCGCCCAGGCAGGAACACAGGTTAAAAATGCACTTGATGCCACTATCCAGTTGGGCGGAGAAAATTATGTTTTTTGGGGTGGGAGAGAAGGGTACATGACACTGCTTAACACCAACATGAAAAGAGAAGTTGACCATCTTGGTCGCTTCCTGAACATGGCCAAAGACTACGCACGCAAACAAGGTTTCAAAGGCGTTTTCTTCATTGAACCGAAACCCTGCGAACCCACAAAGCATCAATACGATTATGATTGCGCAACGGTGATCGGGTTTCTTCGGGCATACGGTCTTGAAAAAGACTTCAAAATTAATGTCGAAGTTAACCATGCAACACTTGCAGGACACACCTTCCAACACGAACTGCAGGTTGCAGCAGATGCAGGAATGCTTGGAAGCATCGACGCAAACAGAGGGGATTCCCAAAATGGCTGGGATACTGATCAATTTCCAATGAACTTAAACGAACTCGCGGAGAGTTTATTAATCATTTTGGAAGCTGGTGGCTTCGCTGGCGGCGGCGTCAACTTCGATGCAAAGACACGAAGGAACTCAACCGACCTCGAAGACATTTTCCTTGCACATATCGGGGGAATGGATGCATTTGCCCGCGCGCTTGTTATCGCAGACAACATTCTTCAAAAATCTTCGTACAAAAAATATAGAAGCGAGCGATATGCTTCATTTGATTCGGGTAAAGGCAAAGAATTTGAAGATGGCAAACTTACATTGGAAGCCTTGCGCGATTTTGCAATCAGCAATGGAGAACCGAAACTAATCAGCGGAAAGCAAGAGTGGCTTGAAAATCTTATCAACCAATACATTTGATAAATTCAACGTTCGGGAGACTTATTTCAATACATGCCGATTAATGACGCGATTCATTAATTTGCATGTTACCCCAACTACGTATGTATGAGAAATGTATTGTTCTGCCTGGCTTGTTGTTTGTTATTTATGGGATATGGCAGCAAGTTGTCATCACCCGAATCAGCAGACCTGATTTTGACGAATGCGCAAGTATACACGGTTAATAAAAAGCAACCGTCTGCGCAGGCCGTTGCAATAAAAGACGGTCGTATTCTATTCACCGGCAGCACTGCAGAAGCATTAAAATTTAAGGGAGCCAACACTCAAGTGTTGGATTGCAAAGGGCAGTTCGTGATGCCAGGCTTCATTGAGGGTCACGGGCATATTCATGGCCTCGGGTCATCACTTCGCAACCTCAACCTAATGAATGCAAAAAACTGGGACGAGATTCTAAAGATGGTTGCCGACGCTGCCGCCAAAGCAAAACCAGGTGATTGGATTATTGGGCGTGGCTGGCACCAGGAAAAATGGGACAAGAAACCAAGCCCTGAATTTCTAGGTTATCCATACTACGATCAGCTTGATAAAGTATCCCCAAATAATCCCGTTTTATTGACGCATGCAAGCGGCCACAGTAGCTACGCAAATGGAATTGCGTTGAAGATCGCGGGAATCAATAACCGAACAAAAAATCCTACTGGTGGAGATATAGTAAAGGATAGCGAGGGTAAATTGATCGGAGTATTAGAAGAAACAGCTCAGCAACCTGTTAGTCTCGCTTACCAGTATTGGCTGAATAAACAAAGTCCGGAAGTATTGAAAGCCTCCTGGGCCCAAAGTATGGCACTGGCTGAACAAGAGTGTTTAAGATACGGAGTGACGAGCTTTAGTGACGCAGGTTCCTCTTTTCAGCAAGTGGCGTGGATGAAAGAACTGGCTGAGCAAAATAAACTGAATATCCGCCATTGGGCGATGATTCGAGATGGAAACGCGTCTCTTCGTAAACATGCATACATATTTCCAATTAATAATGCGGGGAATGGTTTCTTAACCGTTAAAGCCGTGAAAGTGTCACTCGATGGTGCACTCGGTTCTTATGGTGCCTGGTTGCTGGAACCGTATGCCGACCGCGCTGGATGGATGGGTCAGAATACGTTCAATGTTGACTCGCTTAACGCAATTGCCGATTTTTGTTGGGAGAAAGATCTTCAGCTTTGTGTGCACGCAATCGGAGATCGCGCCAATAAAGAAACGATCGACATTTTTTCCACGCAGATCAAGAAAAACAAAAGCAAAGATCATCGGTGGAGAGTGGAGCATGCTCAACATGTAAACCCCGCAGAAATCCCCCGATTCAAAGAATGGAATGTCATTGCGTCAATGCAATCGATTCATTGTACAAGCGATGCGCCTTATGTTCCAAAGCGTTTAGGGGACACGCGCGCAAAGGAAGGCGCTTATATGTGGAAAGCATTTCTGGATGCTGGCGTTGTTGTTACAAATGGAACAGATGTTCCCGTTGAGAATATCAATCCCTTTGCATGCTACTATGCCGCTGTTACCCGAAAACTTACAGATGGATCAACATTTTACCCGGAGCAAAGAATGACCCGCGATCAAGCGCTGTATTCGTATACAATGGCAAATGCTTACGCCGCATTCCAGGACAAAGAAAAGGGAAGCATTGAAAAGGGAAAATACGCAGACATCATCGTGTTGTCTAATAATCTGATTACTTGTAAAGAAGAAGATATTCGCACTACCAGGGTTCTTTACACAATCGTCGACGGTAAAATCAAATTTCAACAATAGGCGATGAGCACCCTAAATACGGTTGGTCAGTGGGAGAAACGTTGGCACCCCCTTCGTCGCGAATGGATTGTTTATGCAGCGCACCGCAATACCCGTCCATGGAATTTTGATCTGAGGCAAAGCTCCGCATCATCGCCGTCATATGATCCCAATTGTTACCTATGTCCTGGCAACATCCGTGTGAGTGGAAAAGCAAACCCGGATCCATATTCAGTATTTATTTTTGAAAACGATCACCCCGTCGTCGGCCTGAATGCGCCGAATATTCCAATGGAATTTTCTTCGATGCATGACGGACTTTACAAAAAAGCTGAGGCAATAGGGATTGCTAAAGTTGTTTGCTATGATCCTCGTCACAACGTAACCTTGAATGATGTAAGTACAGATCAGGTTGCTGCGGTATTTCGGTCGCTACGCGAAGAGATGATTGCGTTTGAAAAACATCCTTCAATAAAATCTGTATTAATCTTTGAAAATAAAGGAGAAATTGTTGGTGTATCTAACCCTCACCCTCATTGCCAGATCTATGCGACCGATT